>JAQVWY010000110.1 GCA_028709465.1 Tissierellia bacterium
GTGCATTATTCCATCTAATATGTTACTTTCACCTATAAAATCAGCAACAAATGCATTTTCAGGCTCATTGTATATATCAATAGGAGAACCCATTTGTTGAATTACACCTTCATTCATAACAACTATAGTATCAGACATGGTAAGAGCTTCCTCCTGATCATGAGTAACATAAACGAATGTTATGCCAAGTTGTTTTTGCATTGCCTTTAATTCATTTTGCATTTCTTTTCTAAGTTTTAAATCAAGAGCTCCTAAAGGCTCATCAAGTAATAAAACCTTCGGCTCATTTACCAATGCTCTTGCAATGGCAATACGTTGTTGCTGACCACCACTTAATTGGTCTATTTTTCTTTTGCCGTAATTTTTCAGGTTAAACAGTTCAAGCATTTTTGCAACTTTTGATTCAATTAAACGCTCATCCATTTTTTTAATTCTTAATCCAAAGGCTATGTTTTCAAAAACATTTAAATGAGGAAACAATGCATATTTTTGAAAAACCGTATTAAGTTGTCTTTTAAAAGGAGGTATATCATTCATAAGGTGGCCGTCAAAATAAACTTCACCTGATGTTGGAGTTTCAAAACCGCCAATAATTCTTAATGTTGTAGTTTTGCCACAGCCGCTTGGGCCAAGTAATGTTAAAAATTCATTTTCTCTAACTGATAAATTAATATCATCTAAAACTAATTCGCCTTCAAACTTTTTAGTTATATCATGTAATTCAATGATTGTCTTGTCCATAACTTATCTCCTTTCAAAAATTTGGTGGTGTGCTCACCCATATTACACGGGCTATATTTTTACTTGTATTTTCTATGTAATGACTTTTATTTGTTTTAAAATAAAATGATTCTCCCTTTTTCACCTTAAAAGAATGATGACCATAATAAAGCATGATGCTTCCAGATAAAACATAACCAAACTCTTCTCCTTCGTGTGGCTCATCGACTTTTGTTTTCCCAAAACTTCCTAGTTCTAGTAAGATGGGTTCCATTTTATTTTTTTGTGCATTGGGTATGATCCAATTTATTGTATAATTATCATCTTCATCTTCTTTTACAAAAATATCATCTTCTTTAAAAACTATTTTAACATCAATTGCTTCATTAAAAAAACTGCTTAAATCAGTTCCTAAACATTCTAATATATCAGTTAAAGTTGCAATTGAAGGTGAAGTTAAATTTCTTTCTAGTTGGGATATATACCCTTTTGTCAATTCACATCTGTCAGCTAATTCTTGTTGTGTCAAGGAATTAGCATTTCTTAACCTTTTAATATTTTCGCCTATATTCATGACAAACCTCTTCAACTTTGTTTATATTATTAAACTAATTGTTTAAAATTATTAAACATTTCAAACAAAATAATTATACACATGGCTAATATTAGTGTCAAGATGATTTTATATAAATATTATAATAAATTATTATTTAGGGGTGATTTTAAAAATAAAAAGTTTAGATTTACTAAACATTTACAGGAATGTAAGAGGAATGGGGACACATCTTAAAGGGAATGTCCCCGATTTATATTGACATGATTTGTTCATTATTATAATATGAACACATAATATGGAATGTGGACACACCTTTTGTTAGTTAGTCAAGGGGGTCAGTCTTCAAGGAATGTCCCCGATTGTACTAAAGGAATATCTCCAATTAGAATAGGCAGGTGAAATAGAGGTGACTGTTCATTCTGAACAGTAGTGAAAGATCCCATGATTATGCATGGAGATTCTTCACCTTCGGTCCAGAATGATAATCTCGGTGAATTATGGCTAAAATTAAAACTAAATTTGTATGTCAGGAATGTGGGTATGAAACTCCAAAGTGGTTGGGTAAATGCCCATCTTGCGGTGAATGGAATACATTTGTTGAAGAAAAAGAATATAAGGAATCTGATACTAAAAATCAAAGGGGTATCAGCAAGGGTAAAATTGAAAAAATTAGCGATATAACTTCTACTAAAAAAGATAGGATAACAACAGGCAACAGAGAAATGGATAGGGTATTAGGAGGAGGAATAATAAAAAGCTCATTAATATTAGTAGGTGGAGATCCTGGTATTGGTAAATCAACATTGCTGTTGCAGGTTGCTAATAATGCTTCTAAACAAAACTTAAAGGTTCTTTATGTTTCAGGTGAAGAATCTGGAGAACAAATTAAAATACGTGCAGATAGATTAGGTGTTAGTAGTGGAGAACTATATGTGCTTTCAGAAACAAATATAGATTTTATTAAGGAATTTGTAGAAAAAGAAAATCCTGATTTATTAATATTAGATTCAATTCAAACAATGTACTGTCCTGAAATTTCTTCAGCTCCAGGAAGCGTCAGCCAAGTAAGAGAAGTTACTTCAATTGTATTGAGAATGACTAAAACCAGAGAAATGGCTACCTTTATAGTTGGACATGTTACTAAATCTGGATCAATAGCAGGACCGAGAGTCCTTGAACATATGGTTGATACAGTTTTATATTTTGAAGGTGAAAGACATTTTTCTTATAGAATATTAAGGGCGGTAAAAAATCGATTTGGTTCTACGAATGAAATAGGTATTTTTGAAATGAGAGAAAGAGGTCTTATAGAAGTAGACAATCCTTCAGAGGTCTTTTTAAAGGGAAGACCAGTTAATATGTATGGGACTGTGGTTACGGCTGCAATGGAGGGAACCAGACCCGTATTGATAGAAATTCAGGCATTAGTTACATATGCACCTGGGGGATTTGCAAAACGAATCACAACGGGAATTGATAATAACAGAGCCGCAATGCTTCTTGCAGTATTAGAGAAAAAGGCAGGCTTGGCATTACAAAATTCAGATACATTTATCAATGTTACAGGAGGCTTGCAACTAAAAGAACCAGCAGCAGACTTGGCAATACTTTGTGCATTAGCATCAAGTTTTAAGGAAGTGCCTGTGGATTATAATACAATATTAATAGGCGAAGTCGGATTGACAGGTGAAATAAGAGGAGTTAATTCAATAGAAAAAAGGTTGATTGAAGCACAAAAAATGGGCTTTATAAAAGCCGTAATAGCTGAGTCAAATGAAAAAATATCAAAAGAAGTTAAAAATATTGACATAATGCCTGTAAACAATGTAAGACAAGTAATAGATTTGTTATTGTAAAACAACAAGGTTTATGAGAACCAACAGCAATCTTTGATTGCGTGTTGGATAGGGTTCTTATTTTAATAATTATTGTAAAATTGGGAATGATAAGTGTATAAAATTAAATAAAATTGGGGACTCCAAAGAGATACCATTTATTCATGGTTATAAATAGCTCTCTTTAAAAGTTCCTTTTTTATTTAAAAAAACGTCTTACGAAATTTCGATAAAAATGTTACAATATATTATAAAGTAAATTTAGCTATGATAAATAATACGTTTTAGAGAAGTTAATGATGACAATCAACCGAATAGTTTCATTATTAAAGATAGGAGTTGTTTAAAAGATGTTTCAAGTAAATGATTTAATAGTGTATGGCAATGAAGGTGTATGCAGTGTTAAGGAAATAACAACGCTTGATATTGCTGGAATTGACAATAGCAAGTTGTATTATGTATTGAATCCATTATATCATGATGGAACAATTTATTCACCAGTGGACACAAATGTAAGCATGAGAAAGGTAATAACTTATGAAATGGCTCAACAGTTTATAGATGAAATACCAAGCATAAAAGTTGAAAAATTTAAAAATAGCAATTTAAGAGAATTAAATGATTATTACAAATCATATTTTATTAACCATAATTGTGAAGATTTATTACAGCTTATTAAAACAGTGTATGAAAAAAAGAGTTCTTTAGCTAGTTGTGGCAAAAAGCTAGGACAGACAGATGAAAATTATATGAAAAAAGCAGAAGATTTACTTTATGGCGAATTTTCTGTAGCCTTAAATATTTCTAAAGAAGAAGTTAAGGATTACATTGGTAAAAGAGTAGAAGAACTTGAAAGTTTAAATGAAAATGTAGGATAATAAAAAAGGTACCAATCTAATAATATGTGTGGTACCTTTTTATTTTTTATTATGAGCGATAGCGAAGGAGCTAACTATCTTTTTAAAAAGTAATCTTTAGCAACTTTTGGAAATAATGCGTATGAAAGCACATCCTCTTCAGATTTTGCTAAATCTAAAATTTCTTGAAATATTTTATCATATTCCATTTCTATTAAATCTGCAGGCCTTACAGTAATTATTTCATCATCGCCTATAATTTTTCTTTTTATTTCATCGGAAATAGGTGCTGCAGTTTTACCATATAAACCTTTAACATATTTTTTTATTTCTGTAGGGATAGTTTCATATCTTTCATTTGAAATTACGTTAAAGACAGCCTGTGCTCCTATCATTTGACTCATTGGTGTAACTAAAGGAGGATATCCTAATTCTTCTCTTATTTTTGGTATTTCTTTAATCACTTCATCGTATTTATCAAATGCATTCAAAGTTTTCATTTGATTTATTAAATTAGATAGCATTCCTCCAGGAATTTGATAAAATAATGTTTTTGGTTCTGTCATCAATACTTTTGGGCTTAATAATCCAGATTCGATGTATTTATTTACTATGGGTTTAAAATAATTAGCTATTTTGTTTAAACAAGAAATATTTAGTTCTGGATCTCTTTCATTATCTTGTAAAGTTAGGGTAAGAGATTCTGTGCATGGCTGTGATGTTCCTGATGAAAGTGGTGATATTGCAGTATCAACTATATCAACACCTGCCTCAATACTTTTGAGTAATGTCATTTCTGCTATGCCACTTGTACAATGATTATGTAATTCTATAGGCAAATTTGTAATTTCCTTAATAGCTTTTATTAGCTTATAAGCTTCATATGGTAATAATATACCAGACATATCTTTTATACATATAGAGTCAGCCCCTTCATCCTCGAATTCCTTAATTAATTGTAAATAATATTCAATTGTATGAACAGGGCTTATTGTATATGCAATTGCACACTGACAATGAGCACCTTCCTTTTTTATTACCTCAATTGATTTTTTTAAATTTCTAAAATCGTTTAAAGCATCAAAAACTCTAACAATATCTATTCCGTTATATATAGCTTTTTGCAAAAACTTTTCTACAATATCATCTGCATAATTTCTGTACCCTAATAAATTTTGTCCTCTTGACAGCATTTGTAGTTTAGTATTTTTAACATTAGCTCTAATTTTCCTTAATCTATCCCAGGGATCTTCATTTAAAAATCTTAAGCAAGCATCAAAGGTTGCTCCGCCCCAAACTTCCAATGCGTGAAATCCTGCATTGTCCATTTCAGTAAGTATTGGCAGTATTTCGTCAGTTGACAATCTTGTAGCTATAAGTGATTGATGACCGTCTCTTAATGATGTTTCAGTTACTTTTAATTTATTCATATAAGCCTCCTAAACTGTTATTTTTTAATTTTATTCTAATATTTTTATTGCCTTATTATTATGATTAACAAAATTAGTAAAATTAATGATAAAATTTAATTATTGCTTGATACAAATCATATTATTATGTTATAATATCATGGATATTAGCGATTGTACAGTTACTTTAAAACAATTATAGTGAAAATGTATTATTAAATAAATTAAAATGCAAAATCTAATTAAGAAAATAAGGCGGTGGAGTATGGATCAAACTGATTTAAAAATTATTAGCATAATGCAGCAAGATGGAAGGATATCAATGAAAGAATTAGGAAAAATTGTATCTTTGAGTCCACCAGCCGTTGCTGAAAGAGTAAGCAGGCTAGAAGACTCAGGCGTTATAGAACGTTACAAGGCAGTAGTGAATAACCGAAAGGTTGGAAAGCCCATATGCGTATTCATGAACGCATCAATAAAGCCTGAGAAACAAGAGGCGTTTTTAGAATTTGCACAAAAATCAGAAGAGATTGTTGAATGCCATCATGTTACAGGACCTTATAGTATGATTATGAAGGCTTATTTAAGAGAAATGTCACATCTAGAAGAATTAGTAGGTAAAGTTCAATTTTATGGAAATACTGAAACATACATTATTATGTCAAGCCCTATAACAGATAAAGAAATTTAATTATTTTTGTGATATATAAATACAATTAATGAAGCAACAATAATTAATATACCACCTGTAATGCTCATAAAATCAGGTATTTCTTTTAAAAATATATATCCTAATATTGAGGAAAAAATAATATTTGAATAGTCGTATATTGAAATATCCGAAGCTTTAGATTCATTATAGGCATATGTTAAAGCTATTTGACCAAGTGCAGCTAGTACTCCTAATAATAACAGGAGCATTAGCTCTTTTAAATTAGGCATGACAAAATTTAATAATATGGGTGGGATACTACATACTACAGAAAATAATGAAAATGTAAATACTATTGTATAAATATCTTCCTTTTCCCCAATTAAAGTGATAAACATATATGCAGCGGCTGAAACTATTGCTGAAGATAGCCCAGCTACAATTGGAATTAATGTAGCATTTAATTCAGGTTTTATTACAAGCCATGCCCCGGCAAATGAAATTATTAAAGATATTATATTTATTTTGCATATTTTTTCCTTTAAAAATATGCATGCTAATATTGTTACAAAGATAGGTGATAATTTATTTATCATTGCAGCATCTGCAGCTAGCATTTGTGTGGTAGCATAAAAAAAGAGAACTACTCCAGCAAAACCAAAAAAAGCACGAAAAAACAAATATTTTCTATTATACTTTTCTCCCCATAAACGCAAGTTGTTTTTTTTAATTATAATAAATGCAAAAACTAAACTAATAATATTTCTAAATAAAACTTTTTCCATGAGGGGTACTGAAGTTAGTATTTTGACGATTATTTGCATCATAGAAAAAGTTAAAGCAGAAAATAACATTAAAGATATAGACTTATTTTTAAATTTTTTCATATTTATGAACCTTTCATCGTTTATATTTATTTTCAAATTTCCTTATATAACATTTACATCAATGTTATGAATAACCCTATCTACTATATTCCTGTCATTTTGAAGGCTAGCCTGAATCTCACTTAAACATTTGTGGAGATCCTTCACTTTCGTTCAGGATGACAAATATTCTGTTCATGACGTTAATAAAAACATATTAATTATTTTACTCAAATATAAAGATATTATGAATTTCAATAAAATTGCAAATTTCCCATAGAAAAAAATTTTTTTTGTGGTATAATAACTTAGTTACACAAAAAACAGAAGATATTTAATAGTTAATTACTTTATTTAATTTTTCATGTAATAATTCATGTATTAAATAAATATAAAGCATAAAAAAGAGTAAAATTAATAAAACTAAAATCACAGTATTGTTTAGAATATAAGAGGTGTTAGTTTGAAAGAAAACAGAATAACGTCAAACGTTAAAAAATTGTATAACAAAAAAGCCTACTAAAAATAGACTTAAAAAATAATCATGTATTTAAAAATTAAATCTTAGGCAAATCAGGAATTTGGT
>JAQVWY010000028.1 GCA_028709465.1 Tissierellia bacterium
TTAGAAAAATATATTGACAAGTTTTAATTTTTTTGATAACATTATCCTTGTAATTTATTTCTTTGGGAGCATAGCTCAGCTGGGAGAGCATCTGCCTTACAAGCAGGGGGTCATAGGTTCGAGCCCTATTGTTCCCATTTTTAATTTGGAATGAGCAAACGCTCTTTTTTTTATTACCTAATCCCAATTTGGGACATAACATCAAGAGAAGAAGCAATAGACTATGTAGAATCTAAAAATATAGAATTAGGTGGTATATCAAAAGTAAAAATATATTCACGAGAACAAAATATACTTCATATAAGCCACAAGGGTGGAATGCTTGAAAATCCTGAAAATGATTATGATGACTTTTTGGTAATGACTAATACAATTGAAAAGGCTCCTAATGAAGCAGAATATGTAGAAATAACTTTTGAAAGAAATGAAAGTAACGTATAGTTTTAAAGAATAATAATGAAATTATAATAGAGGTATCATAAGTGATATTCTCTATTTTTTTTATAATCAAAAATATTGTATATATAAAATTTAACCTCATATTATTCAATATAAAATAAAAATTATATCTTTAGTTTGATTCGAAGTTTCAATGAATTATAATTTAATGTAATTGGAAGTTTATTTAATAAAAACATATTTCCCACAGTTTAAATTTGTGTTATACTATTCTTTACGGAAGGAGGAGATATATTGGATTTAGAAAAAAATAACACAAAGGTTAACAATATGACTGAAGGTAGTCCTATTAAACTTATTTTTACCTTTGCAGTACCTATGTTAATAGGAAATTTATTTCAACAGCTATATAATATGGTGGATAGCATAGTTGTGGGGAATTATGTTGGCAAAACTGCTTTAGCAGCAGTAGGAACGGGTTTCCCCATAATTTTTTTTATTGTATCAATTTTTATTGGTATAAGTGTAGGATCAACTATTCTTATTTCTCAGTATTATGGTGCTAATGATATTGAAAATGTCACTCGTACTTCAAGAACGATTTATACTGCAATGATAATTGGATCAATTCCTCTAACTTTAATAGGCATAATTTTTTGTGGACCTATATTAAAATTAATGAATGTTCCTGCTGATACATTTCCAATGGCTAGACAATATATGGTAATAGTGTTTGCTGGGCTTATTGGTTCTCTTGGTTTTAATATAAATGCAGGAATATTACAAGGGTTAGGAGATAGTAAGTCATCTTTATTATTTTTAGCTATAGCATGTATAATTAATGTTATATTAGATTTATTACTTGTTCTTATTATTCCTTGGGGAGTTGAAGGAGTAGCATTAGCTACAATTATTGCTCAATTCCTCTCTTGGGGTTTTGGTATAATATATATGAGAAGAAAACATGAATTTTTAAGATTTACAATTTTAAAATTTAAATTTGATAAAGATATTTTTATAAAGATACTTAAATTAGGAATACCATCAAGCATACAGCAAGCATTGTTTTCTGTTGGAATTATGAGCCTTCAATCATTAGTTAATAGCTATGGGTCAGATTTTATGGCGGGCTTTAATGCTGCTAATAAAATTGATACTTTTGCATTTATGCCGATACAAAGTTTTGCTAATGCTGCTACTACGTTTGTAGGACAAAATGTAGGTGCGAAAAGATTTGACAGAGTACATAAAGGAACTGTTTCAACAATTATTTTATCAATTATATTTTCTATAGTTCTTGGTGCCATCATTTTGCCTTTAGGCCCTTCAATGTTGAAATTATTCAATCCTGAACCAAATGTAGTAGAGTCTGGAATGGTGTATCTAAAAACAGTAGTGCCATTTTTTATATTACTTTCATTAGTGTTTACTTTAAGTGGTGTAATGAGGGGAGCAGGCGAATCGATTATACCAATGATAGGTTCTATTATATCGCTATGGGTGGGCAGAGTGCCTGCAGCATATTTATTAGCTAAATATGCTGGTAGAGATTATATTTTTTATAGTTATGCAATTGGATGGTTTTTATGGTTTTTAGTTGCAGTACCATATTATATTTCTGGAAGATGGAAATCTAAATCTGAAAGTTTATTGCATAAATAAGAGGAATTTATTTAATTATATAAAAATAGAAGCCCATTTTTTTATAATAACAAAATGGGCTTCTACTATTTAAAATTTTATTAAAAAATTGTGGACATTTCTTTAAGACTTACCATATAAAGATGTGCCCAATTATTTATTTTCATCCATAACTTTTTTAATAATTGCTGGTGCTAATTTGCATTTTTCTTCCGATACTGCACATACTGCAAATCTTAATCCTTTTTTTAAAGCTACAACAAACATGTTTTCTTCAATAAGTTTATTAGATAATTCATTGGCATTGTCACATGGAATGCTTACAAAAAATCCATCTCTATATGGAAGTATTTCTAAACAAACCTCTTTTGAAGCTTCAACAAATGCATTTGCACGTCTTCTGAGCATATCTTTATATTTATTTTTTTCTTCCTCATAAGCCTTTGCTTTAATAGGATCTTTAGTTATGTGTGTCATAACTGACATTGCTGCTCTAGTACCATTAGACCAGTTAGCTCTGTTTGAATGCATACATGAATAATAAAATTCTTCAGCTATTTCTTCATTAGATGAAATACCTATTGCTGCTCCTGATCTTAAACCGTACATAGTATATCCTTTTGACATGCTAAATCCAACTACAATCAATATGTTTTCTGGAAGATTAGAAAATTTAGTAAAAAACTTTCTTCTTTCTAAATCTACTCCAGCAAAATCAATATATGCAACATCAACAAATATAACAATTCTATTTTCTGGATTTTTAGCATTTTCTTTTGCAATATCTAATACCATATCCCACTCTTCATCAGATAAACTGTAGCCTGTAGGATTATTAGCAGGTGTATTAATAATTGTTACTAATCTTTTTTGTTTGTTAAGTAAAGATTCAAAATTTTCTTTAAATGAAACTATATTAAATTCATTTTTATCATTGAACAATTCATAATTTGAAACTTTTCTACCTATTTCTTCAGATATAGTTACGTAAGGTGACCAAAACCAATCTGATACTAATATAGAATCACCAGGATTAGTATAATTATTTATTGCATGTTTTACAGAGCCAGTTCCTCCTGGAGTTGCTACTGCTTTTATAAAAGCATCAGGTTTATAATTTTTAAAACAAGTATCAATTACTGCATTTAAAAAATCAGGCTGACCAGCAACTTGAGCATATGCAGCAATTTCAGAATTAGGAAGTTCTTTTAAAACAGAATAAACTGAATCCATACAAATCAAATTACCATCATCATCTGCTAAAGCACCTAATGTTGAATCTATAACATTTTCTCTTCCATATTGATTAATAGCTTCCTTTGCCTTTGCAGAAAGTCCAAAAATCGCATCATTTACCTTTGGCCACTTGGCATGATCAGCAACCATATTAATTGTCATAATATCACCTCTATTTTTTTAAGTATTATAACAAGAAAGAAATTAGAAGTCAATATTTTGAAATTTCAATATTATATAGACTTTAAAATTCTTAAATATTAACTTAAATATTAATTGTTCTTTATATATAAATAATAAATAGAAAAAACATATAATATGTTTATTAAAAAAATAAAAAAATATTTGACAAGGTTCGACAACTATTGTATTATATAAAAGCCGTTTAAAATAAGATCCATTAGCTCAGCAGGCAGAGCACTTGACTTTTAATCAAGGTGTCCGGCGTTCGAATCGCCGATGGATCACCATTAATAAAACAACATTTGATGATCGATTACGACGTTGGGTGTTGTTTTTTTTATATAATTATTTTTAATATCTACAAAATTCTACAATTTTTATAGGTATTTAACTATATACTTTTACTATTGTAATAATATATCACAGTTATAAATTGTAAAATGGGGGTAGAAATGTTAAGTGAAGACAAGGAATATATAGATTCACGTAATAAAAACTCATCTTTTGATGGTGAGCTGAAGAAAAATAGCATAAAAATATTTGATGCAGAGAAACAAAGAGAAAAAATGGCGGCATTAGGTCAGTTAGCAGGTGGTATAGCCCATGATTTTAATAATCAGCTAATGAGTATTATTGGAAATGCTACTATGATACAAAAAACAGATGATATTAATAAAATCAATGAATATGCTGAAAGAATAATTCATATTTCACAAAGTACTGCGAATTTAACAAAAAAAATATTGCTTTTTTCTAAAAGAGAAAGCAGCATAAATGAACAAATTAATTTGAAAAAAATATTATATACTACCTGCTCGATGATTGAATCCATATTGACAAAAAGCATTGATTTTAAATATAAATATAGTGCACATAACAGTATTATTTTGGGTAATGAAACACAAATTGAAAATCTTATAATTAATTTAATTATTAATTCAAGAGATGCTATGGAAACTGGAGGAACAATAATTATAGATGTAGAAGATACTGTTATATATTATGAATTGGATTTAAGCCATGGAGAAGTAATAAGACCTGGTAAATACATCAAGATAATTGTTAGAGATGACGGAATTGGCATGTCTGAAAAAACACTTAATAAAATTTTTGAACCGTATTTTTCTACAAAGAATAAAACAAAAGGAACCGGTTTAGGTTTATCAGTTGTTTTTGGTACCATAAAATCTCATTCAGGATATATCAATGTAATTAGCAAAAAAAATTTAGGTACAACCTTTGAAGTATATTTGCCAGTGATGTCAGTAAATGATACAATTAATAAAAATGATATTGTTTTGAATGATGAAAATAAAAACTTAATAATTCTAGTTGATGATGATACAAATGTATTAGATGTTGAGGCTGAGCTTTTTGAAGATTTAGGATATGAGGTAGCAAAATTTTTAAGTCCAATTGAAGCATTAAAATATTATGAATCAGAGAACGAAAAAATAAGCTTTGTAGTTCTTGATATTGTAATGCCCGAAATGAATGGCATTTTATTATATAATGAATTACAAAGAATTAATAAGGATGTTGTTCCAGTATTTATTTCTGGATATAGTGCTCAGATTGAATATGAAGAGTTAATTAAAAAAGGTTTCATTTTTATTGAAAAGCCATTTACATTTGATGAATTATCTACTAACATTTCTAAATTGTATTGATTAAAGGCCTTTTTATATTTTTTATAAAATGGGCCTTTATATTATGGGTATATTTGAATCTAACACCATTTTATTATCTAAAGTTATTTATTAAAATAACTTAGCAATATTTCGTAACTTTGTTTTGACAAATTATAAATATTTGATACAATGTAAGGGAAAAATGATGAAAATTGAAATTCTTAAGTAAATATTATTTGCTTTTCACAGGAGGAAGAGATGGATTTAAATGATTTACACTGCAATACTGAACTAAAAACAGTAGGAGACCTATCTATTGTTGCGATGAAAGGTTGTGAAGAGATTGCTGCGCAAATTGACTACTATTTAAAAGAATGGAGAAAGGATGAAAATGGAGTCATTTATGCTGATGGTTCAGGTCCAGTAAAGTCTTTTCTAATAGATGCAGTATGTCCAAGGTTTGGTTCGGGAGAAGCAAAGGGAGTTATTAATGAGACTGTAAGAGGTCATGATATATTTATATTATCAGATGTGTTTAATTATGGTGCTACATTTAAAATGTATGGTATGGAAGTACCTATGAGTCCTGATGACCATTATCAGGATTTAAAAAGAATTATTGCTGCGATAAATGGAAAGGCAAGACGTATAACTATTATAATGCCAATGTTATATGAAGGCAGGCAACATAAAAGAGCAACAAGAGAATCATTAGATTGTGCACTTGCATTGCAAGAACTAACATCTATGGGAGTAGAAAATATTATATCATTTGATATACATGATCCTAAAGTTCAAAATGCAATACCTTTACATACATTAGAGGACTTTCACCCACATTATCAAATGATAAAAGCTTTTGTTAGAACTGTTCCTGATGCGAAAATTAACAGAGACCATATGATGATTATTTCTCCAGATGAGGGAGGTATGTCTAGGTGTATGTATTACTCCTCAGTTATGGAACTAGATTTAGGCATGTTTTATAAGAGAAGAAATTATTCTGTAATAGTAAATGGAAAAAACCCAGTAGTTTCTCATGAATTTTTAGGTGATAATGTAGAGGGTAAGGATGTAATAGTTGTTGATGACATGATTGCTTCCGGAGATTCAATGTTAGATGTTGCTACAAAATTAAAAGAAAGAAAAGCTAAAAATGTTTATATATTTTCTGCTTTTGGCTTGTTTACTGAAGGGTTGGGAAAATTTGACAAAGCCTTTGAAGGCGGTATTATTACAAGAATATTTACTACTAATTTGATATATAGAAAGCCAGAATTAAAAACAAGAGAATGGTATACAGAAGTAGATATGTCAAAATATATTGCTAATATTATTGATACATTAAATTATGATGGATCTTTAAGCGAACTGTTGGATCCAGTACAGAAGATTAGAAAAATATTAAAAAAATAAAAAAACAAAAAAAGGCTTGTAAGAATTATCTATTTTACAGGCCTTTAAAATAAATAAATTGAAATTAAATTTGATATATGATATAATGCTTAATCATTATGAGTGATTTTAATATAGCGGATAATACTATAAGATAAATTAGAAAGTTTCAGGAGGAAATTAAATGGGTTTCAGAACGGATATTGGAATCGATCTTGGTACTGCAAGTGTATTAGTTTACATAAAAGGAAAAGGAATTGTAATTCAAGAACCATCTGTAGTGGCAATTGATACAAATACAAACAAAATTTTAGAGGTTGGCGAAGAAGCAAGAAAAATGTTAGGACGTACTCCGGGAAATATAGTTGCTATAAGACCTTTAAGAGATGGTGTAATATCGGATTTTGATATTACGGAAAAAATGTTAAAATATTTTATTAAAAAAGCAGTTGGGAATTCTTTTGTTAAACCTAGGGTAATAATATGCGTTCCAAGCGGTGTTACTGAAGTTGAAAAAAGGGCAGTTCTTGAAGCAAGTAACAATGCAGGAGCAAAAAAGACTTATCTTATAGAGGAACCTGTTGCAGCTGCTATAGGGGCAGGATTAGATATAACAAAACCTTCTGGAAATATGATCATAGACATGGGTGGTGGAACCACAGATATTGCTGTAATTTCTTTAGGAGGTATCGTAGAAAGCAAGTCTATTAAAATTGCTGGAGATAAATGTGATGAAGAAATAGTAAGATATGTTAGAAAGAAATATAATGTAATGATTGGTTTAAGAAGCGCTGAAGATTTAAAGATAAATATAGGAAATGTATTTCCAGATGGGGAAGAAAGATCAACTGAAGTAAGGGGAAGAAATCTTGTTACAGGCTTACCAGTTAATCTAACGATAACATCTACAGATTTAATGGAGGCAATGGAAGAAACAATAACTACTATTGCCGATGCAGTGCATTCTGTACTTGAAAAAACACCACCTGAATTAGCAGCTGACATTAGTGAAAAAGGGATTATGATGACTGGGGGAGGATGTTTAGTACATGGACTAGATAAATTAATTTCTAAAAGAACAGGATTAGATGTAACGATTGCTGAAGATGCCATTTCGTGTGTGGCAAAGGGCACAGGTCAATCTTTGGAACATATGGATGCTTTGAAAGATTCATTGTTAACAGATGATATAAAAACTAATTATAAAAGATTATAATAATACCCGCATTAATGAAAGAGTAATGCTATAAAAAGTAATAGCATATACATTAATGCGGTATTTATTCAATATACAAATTATTTTTTAATATAATAATATAGAGGTAAGGATTAATGAAAATAAAGAAAGCGGTTATACCTGCAGCTGGGCTTGGAACTAGATTTTTGCCAGCAACAAAATCAATACCAAAAGAAATGTTACCCATTGTAGATAAACCAACAATTCAATATATTGTAGAAGAAGTTATAGCTTCGGGTATAGAGGATATTTTAATTATTACTGGAAGGAATAAGGGTTCAATTGAAGAACATTTTGACAGAGCTATTGAGCTAGAATATAATTTAGAACAAAATCATAAAAAAGAATTATTAGAAGAAGTAAGAAAAATTTCTAAAATGATAAATATACATACAGTAAGGCAAAAAGATCCTAAAGGATTAGGTCATGCAGTTTATTGTGCAAAATCCTTTGTAGGTAATGAACCTTTTGCAGTTTTACTAGGTGATGATGTTGTTGATTCAAAGGTTCCATGTTTAAAACAAATGATAGATATGTATGATACATATAATTCCACAATACTCGGAGTGCAACAAGTAGAATGGGAAAATGTTAACAAATATGGTATTGTATCAGGTAATAAAATTAATGATAATGTTTATACAGTTAATGATTTAATTGAAAAACCTGATATTAATAATGCTCCAACAAATATTGCAATATTGGGAAGATATATTATTACTCCGGAAATATTTGACATACTTGAAAATACTAAAAAAGGTGTAGGAGGAGAAATTCAGTTAACAGATGGATTAAGAGAACTTGCTAATATTCATGAAATGTATGCATATATTTTTGAAGGAAGAAGATATGATGTTGGTAGTAAAATAGGATTCCTTGAAGCCACAGTGGATTTTGCCTTAAAGAGGGATGATTTAAGAGAAAGTTTTATATCATATTTAAGAAGGCTAAATCTTAGCTAATAAAGAGGGAGGGATTACATGTATAGGGAACAATTTGAAGTTTGGTTAGAAAGTCCTTACATAGATGAGAAAATTAAAGAGGAATTAAGAAATATAGAAAAGTTAGATTCAGAGATTGAAGACAGATTTTATAAAGAGTTGGAATTTGGAACAGGGGGTATGCGTGGAAAAATAGGCGCAGGTACTAATCGAATTAATATCCATACTGTTTCAAAGGCAACACAAGGAATAGCAAACTATTTGCATAATAAATATCCAAATGAAGAAATAAAGGTGGCAATTGCATATGATTCAAGGCATATGTCAGCAGAATTTGCCAAAAATACTGCGTGTGTTTTTGCAGCAAATAATATAATTGTTTATTTGTTTGAAGGTTTAAGACCTACTCCTGAACTTTCGTTTGCGGTGAGACATTTTAATTGTAAAGCAGGAGTAGTTATAACGGCAAGCCATAATCCGCCGGATTATAATGGTTATAAAGTATATGATGAATTTGGTGGCCAGGTAACGCAGGATGCGGATTTAATAATAAGCTTTATAAATGAGGTAAAATTAAAGGATATAAAAACCTCTGAATTTGAAAATAATAGTAATATAAAAATAATAGGTAATGAAGTTGACACTTTATACATAAATAAAGTAAAAAAATTGAGTTTAAAATCTAATATAGATAAGAAATTAAAAATAGTATATACGCCTTTACATGGTTCAGGTAGCAAATTAGTGAGCAGGGTTCTTAAAGAAATGGGTTACGAAAATTTATTTATTGTTAAGGAACAAGAAGAACCGGATCCCGATTTTTCAACGGTAAAAACACCTAATCCAGAGGATATTAGTTCATTTGATATTGCCATAAAGTATGCATGTGATGTAGACGGAGAAATAATTATAGGCACTGATCCTGATTGTGACAGGGTAGGACTTGTAATAAAAGATAACAATGAATATAGAGCATTAAATGGTAATGAAACAGGTGCATTACTGTTAAACTATATTTTATCCTCACTTAAAGAAAAAAATGAAATTCCTGTTAACGGAGCATTAATTAAAACAATAGTTACAAGCGACATAGGAAGAGAGATAGCTTCACAATATGGAATCACAACATTCGAGACATTAACAGGTTTTAAATATATTGCTGAAATGATGGAATCATTTAATAATACAAGTGATTATAATTTTGTGTTTGGATATGAGGAAAGCTATGGCTATCTTGTTGGAACATTTGTACGAGATAAAGATGCAGTTATAGCATCTATGTTCATTTGTGAAATGGCTGCATATTATAAATCTATAAACAAAAAATTAACAGATGTCCTAAATGATTTATATAAGGAATTTGGATATTTTAAAGAAGAAACACTTTCAATAAATTTTGCAGGTGTAAGCGGCCAAAATAAAATGAAAGCAATAATGGAATACTTTAGGGAGAATAAGATTAATTCAATAGCAGATAAAAATATACCATTAATTTATGATTATAAAATGGGCATATGTTCTAATTTAGTAAATGGTGAAACTGAAAAAATTAATTATCCTAAATCGGACGTATTAAAGTTTTGTTTTGAAGATAGTTCATGGCTCGTGTTAAGACCATCGGGAACAGAACCTAAATTAAAAATTTATTTTTCAATAAAAGATGTAACTAAAGACAAGGCTTATGAAACTTTAGAGGAAATTAAAGTTGAAATAAAAAGCATAATTGATAGGATACAATATAACAATTAATCCTATTAAAATCCAATAAGAGGAAGGTCATAAATATGAAAATATTTAGAAACCCCACCCGTATTATGATATTTATTATGATATTTTTATTTACTGTTAATATGGCAGCCTTTGGGAAAAACTACAATCCTAGTAGACAGGAAATAGAATCTATGATTGATGAAGTTGCAAGAAAGAGAGCAATACCATCAGTTTTATTAAAATCAATTGCAAAAGTAGAATCAACATTTACCCATTATAATAGTAATGGTAGTCCTAAAATAAGTGGGCCTTGTATTGGTCTCATGATGATTAATAACAAAAATGGTGGCTATGATTCGAATAAACTTAAATATGATATTGAGTACAATATTGAAGCAGGAGCCGATGTTTTATTAAACAAGTGGAGCATGAGTTCATATAAGTCAGTATCAAGCGTAGGAAATATGGATCCAAATATATTGGAAAACTGGTATTTTGCCTTATGGGCATATAACGGTTGGGCACAAAGCAATAACCCTCACATGTTACCTTCTTATGCAAAGAAATACACTTATCAGCAGCTAATATATAATATATGTGAAGAAGAATATGATAAGGAAATTAACAATATAGATATTTCATATCTTCCATCAAGAGGTAAACCTAGCAGAAGTCTTGTTGTACCAACTCCAAGTAATTCACATTCTGGTGATATAATATTATATGAAGTTGGTGATTTTATAAGGACAGATGGTGTTAGAACGATATATAATTTAAGAGATGTTCCTGCAGGGAATTTTAAACATGAGTTGAAACAAAATCAACTTGGCATAATAAAAGAAGGACCTATATTAAAAAATGGTTACTATTGGTATAAAATTTATGTAAATGATTCTATAGAAGGTTGGATAGAAAGAAACTGGCTTTTACGTACAGGTGATACGCAAAATGGCAGATATGTTTTTGATGACATTGCATTTCATTGGGGAAGAAAAAATATAATGCAGCTTTATAACGCTGGCATAGTAAGTGAATCAAAAAATTTCTATCCAGATAATAATGTAACTAAGGAAGAATTTTGCATTTTTTTAAGTAAAACACTTAAATTAGAAAATGAAGAGAATAAATTAGCTTTCAAGGATAAAAATAATATAAGCCAATGGGCACTAAACTATGTATCTAATGTTTATAATGCAGGTCTTCTAAATAATTATACTGAATTTAAACCTAAAGATAAATTAACTAGAAAAGAAGCAGCTTTAATTTTTACGAATTTATTTGAAGCTGATGCTAGTTTTGAATCAATGGACATTACTAGTATCTTTAAAGATATAAATAATCTTAATTCTTTAGAAAAGGAAGCAATTAAGAAAGCTTATGTACTAGGTATAATGTCAGGCAAGGGTTCAGGTAGTTTTTGTCCTGGTGATTATTTAAATAGAGCTGAAACAGCATCTATTATGGTAAAACTAATTAACAAATAGTTAATTTTCTCTGTCATTCTGAAGGCGTAGCCTGAAGATGCCCTAACCCCATTTTGGGAGAGCCTTCGCTACCCTTCAGGATGACTATAATTTGTCCATTTCAAACCAAAACATACAACCCTTTACCAAGCTAATAACACCAAATTCAGCATTATGTATAGTTAATATATTCTTTACTATAGAAAGCCCCAAACCAGAGCCTACAGTATTGCGATTATAATACTCTCCTGCTCTATAGAATCTATCCCAAATTCTATCTATTTTTTCTTCAGGTATTCCTTTACCTGTATCTATTACTTCAAATCGCATTTTATCTTCTTTATTTTTTAGTGAAATATATATTGTTTTGTTTTCGCCTGTGTAATTTATTGCATTTACAATAAGATTATATAAAACTTGTTGTATCTTTGTTTCATCAGCATATATTATTGTGTTTTCATCACAATCAAGATGAAATGTAAATCCTTCATTTTGATACATTACTCTAAAGTTTGTAACAATTTTTGATATAAGATCAGAAATATTAGTTTCTGAACAATTAATTTCAAAAGTTCCAGATTCATATCTAGAAATATCTAATATATCATTCACTAAATCTGACAATCTATTTGATTCATTAATAATCGTATTAATATGATTTTTTCTTTTTTCTTCATTAGCTCCTGATATGTCTCTTATCATTTCTGCATATGCCTTTATCATTGTCAAGGGAGTTCGTATTTCATGAGAAACATTAGAAATTAACTCACGCCTTAATTTATCAGTTTTAGAGAGTTCATTTGTAGCATAGTTTAAAGCTTGGGATAACTTATCAATTTCTGAATATCCACCTCCTTCAAATTTAATATTATAATTTTCTTCAGCTAGTAGACCAGCAGCATCAGTGAGTTGTGTAATTGGTTTTACAAGCTTCGAGGCTATGAAAAATGATAATATTATTGCAAATATAAGTGAAAGAATTGTAATTAATACCAGCTGTTCTTTTAGAACTGATGCAGTGTTGTCCATGGAAGCTAATTGAGAAATAATATATAAATATATATTTTCATCGGGAGCTTCGCTAATTTTTAATAATCTTCCATAAACCATGTATTGAGAGCCATTAACGCTGGGATCTTCAACTATATGAAATACTTCCTGTTCATCATCCTCAATTAAAGGTTCAATAAATAATATTATGTCCAGTGGATCAGGCGTTGCTAATTCTAATATAGATGATGAAAGACTTGCAATTCCCTTTCTATTAAATACCCTTACTGGTATACTTCCGTAATTGGTTTTTCTAAAAATTCTATCACCAAAATCTTCTACCTTATATTCTTCAGAAAGGATTTCACCAATTCTTCTAATTTCTTTTTCTTTGAACCTTAAATAGAATTGATTAAAAAAAACAATTTGTAACAACCACATTAAAATTGCAATAAAAGCAATTAAATATAAAAAGTAAAGCCATATATTAAATTTTAAGCTATGACTTGCATGTTTATTTTTAATTTTTTCCATATTATCCTTCCACAAATATTTTTTATTTATATTATAACACAAATATAAAAAAAGGAAAACATTTGTCCATTAATAAAGAATTATTTAAGGATTTCATAATATTATTATTTATGATATAATAGATAATTATATATTCTGGAGGATTGCAATGATAAATAAGAAGGTTATTTTAGTTGCTTTGGCTATATTGGTTATTTTTGTAACAACTGGTTTAATAATAGGTAATTCGATTGTGCATAATACGAAAAATGATACAATAAAAGTGGGAGTATTGTTACCTTTGACAGGACCTTCAGAAACTACTGGTAAAAAACTAAAAAATGCGATAGAGGTTGCAGAGGAAATCATAAATGGTGAGTATTCTGGTGAAATTAATTTAGAAGGAAGTGATTATATAGGATTACCTAATTTAGATAATAAGAAAATTGAATTTGTTTATTCTGATCACAAAGCAAATCCTGAGGTTGCAAGGACAGAAGCAGAAAGGTTAATTAAGGAAGAAAAAGTTGTGGCATTAATTGGGGCATATCATAGCTCTGCTACTAAAACAGCTAGTCAAGTAGCAGAGGAATTAAAAGTACCATTTGTATCAGGTTCTTCAAGTTCAGCTTCTTTAACAAATAGGGGTTATAAGTATTTTACAAGAATTGCACCAAATGATGATATGGAAACAGAGTTTTTCTTTGAATATCTAAAATATTTAAATGAAAGTTTAAATGCTGACATTAAAACAGTTGGAGTTGTATGCATTGATAATGAATATGGTGTACATGCATCTGAAGTTATAAATAAATGGCTTGAAAAAAAATATAACAGTGAGGGATTTATAAAGGTAGTGGAAATAAGATATTCACAGGATATTAGTGATATAGATGAATCTATCAAAAAAATAAAAAAAGTAGAACCAGATGTTATATTTCAAGCATCTTATTTAGAGGATATAACTCAATTTGTAAAAAAATATAAGGAATATAATATTGTGCCTAAAGCTGTTGTGAACTACTGTGGTGGATTTCAGGATCCTCAATTTGTAGAAAATCTAGGACATGATGGGAACTATTTTTCTGGTTCAAGTGCTAGCTTGCCATCAGTTTCCGTTAACAATGAAATAGCAAATGAAATCAATGATATTTATAAGAAAAAGACAGGTGAAGATATAGATGGTCCTGCTTTAGAAGAATTTGCATCTGCTATGATAATTGCTGATTCTATCAATACAGCTGGTGATATAGATGGTAATAAAATAATGGAAGTCTTAAAAACAAAAACATTTGATACTCCATACTTTACTTCAAACCAAATAAAGTTTGATGAATCTGGACAAAACTTAAATACTATTTCATTTATAGTGCAAATTCAAGATGGTAAATACGAAGCCGTTTGGCCATTAAATATACAAAATAAAAAGCCCCAAATTATATCACAAAAATGGGGTTTATAGTAATTATTCATCTAATATTCTTATATTATAAATCCTGTAATAATCTTTTGTTTCAGGATTTTTTAATGTTGAAGACTGATTTCTTCTCAACAATCGTACTAAATTATAAACGTCAATCCATATTTCATTTACAGACTCTTTTTGAGATTCATCAAATATCAGTTGCATTCCAAAATGTAAATGAGGAATATCTAAATTATTTGTATTTTCCCTAGTGCTGTAACCAGTTCGTCCTAAATATCCGATTACATCACCTGCAAATACAGTATCTCCTTCTTTAAGAGTCTTTTTGTAAGGAAAGTTTTTACGCAAATGAGCATAATAATAATATCTTTTTTTATCAAAGCTTCTTATTCCTATCCTCCATCCCCCATATTTATTCCAACCTAAGGCCTCCACTGTTCCTGACTCTACAGCAATTATAGGTGTTCCTACTTGGCCTAACAAATCATTTCCTAAATGAACTCTTTTATATCCATAGTCACGAGAATTTCCAAAGTCATCATAATGACTGTAATCATAGCCTTTTGCAATAGGTGAAAATGCCTTTAATCCATATTTTCTAACCCATACTTTTTCTTCAGGGTTTTCTTCATTATCAACTTCGATTTCATAATGACCCACGAAACCATCTAATATTGCAGTATATGCTTCTAAATAATAGTTAAAATATTTCATTTTTTCAGTTAATTCCTCAATTGTTTCCCCATTGTTAAGTTTTTTTATAAGTTCATCCATATGCTTTTCTTTATATTTAGAAAAATTACCACCATACTTAGCGCCTAAATATGCAAGCAACTCAATCCAATCTAATTTAACGTCATTCTTTTGACTTTTTATATCAGATCTTAAAGCTTTGTCTAATGCTGTATAGCATACATTAAAATCCACCCATTTAATAAATTTCTTTTCTTTTTCATTATCTTCAGTGCTTTCATTATCATTTTCGGAAATATATTCAACTGCCGCAGCAGGAGCAGAATAATGAACTTTAATTGAAAAAAATACTGTAGAAGTTATAATAACTGTAATAAGAAGATAAAAGATTTTTAACTTTATTTTAATAATCATAACGCACCCTTATATATATTTTATTATAATACTATGTAGAAAAATAAAAATATAGAACTATAAATTTAAAAGCTTTAATTGAATATATTTTATTATATTTATATTACAATTATTTATATCTAGTGTATTTAATGGAATTATTATTTGTATATTTGTTACATCTGTGATAATATATTTTATTATATGGTTTTATTATTTATTAATATGAATAACAGCATCAATAGGAGGAAAAATTGGATTTGAAATTTTGTTCGCTTTTTAGCGGAAGCAGTGGCAATTGTCAATTTATTAAAACAGAAAAGACAACAATACTTGTTGATGCAGGGTTAAGCGGTAAAAAAATTCAGCAAGAAATAATAAATATTGGAGAAGATCCTAAAAAAGTTGATGCAATATTTATTACTCATGAGCATTTAGATCATGTACAAGGAGCAGGAATTTTATCTAGACGTTTTGATATACCCATTTATGCTAATGAAGAAACATGGAATGCCATGAACTCTACAATAGGGGAAGTCAAACCTCATAATATAAAAATTATCAAAGATGATGTTGAAGTAGGAGATTTGTTTGTAGAAGCTTTTGATGTATCTCATGATTCAGTTAAACCCGTTGGATACAATATATATTATAAAAACAAGAAATTAAGCATGGTTACAGACACAGGCTGCATAAATGATTATATAGTTAATAGCATTAAAAATTCTGATTTATTGTTAATAGAATCAAATCATGATGAGGATATGGTTTTAATAGGTCCATACCCTTGGCCATTAAAAAGAAGGGTGCTAGGTGAATATGGTCATATGTCAAATGATACAGCTGGCAATTTAATTACTAGGGTTATAAAAAAAGGAACAGAAATTGTGTTGCTGGGTCATTTAAGTAAAGAAAATAATTTTCCTCAATTAGCTTACAAAACGGTAGAAAATATTTTAATAGAAAATGGAATTGAGGTAAATCCTGGTTTATGTCTTAATATGACTTACCGTGATAGGTCAAGTTTAGTATATGAATTGTAATGATTATAAGGATGATGTATATGACTGAAAATAAAATAATTTATGCATGTACAAAGCATATTGAAGTAGCAATTGATGATTATGTAAATTTTGAAGAAAAAGCACCACAAATGAAGAGTGTTACAGATGAGCATAAAAAATGTACATATTGCAATGAACGAGCACAATATATGCTATTGCCGTAAAATTATGCATTTGTATTAAAAAAATACTTGTATTAAAAATTATAAGGTGCTATAATATTAAAGCTATCCTTGTTCCTTATTAATTTAAGGAGCCAAAGTCCAAAGGGAGGTGACTATGATGCAAAAATATGAAGGAGCTTTTATATTACTTTCTAATTTAGAAGAAGAAGTAAGAAAAGCGGAAATTGAAAAAGTTCAAAACATAATAACTGAAAGACAGGGAACAATTGAAAAGGTTAATGAGTGGGGT
This sequence comes from Tissierellia bacterium, assembly GCA_028709465.1. Classification (GTDB taxonomy): domain Bacteria; phylum Bacillota; class Clostridia; order Tissierellales; family Sedimentibacteraceae; genus Sedimentibacter. Next base: position 17,330 of record JAQVWY010000028.1, read on the forward strand.
CAAAGAAGACTAGCTTATGAAATCGACAAAAAAAGAGATGGTTATTATGTAATAATAAATTTCACTTCAAATGCAGATGCTGTTAATGAAATCGACAGAATTTGTAAAATTAGTGATAATTTCATTAGACATATGATTACAGTAGACGAAATAAATAAATAATAAAGATAAAGAGGTAAGCTTATGAACAGTGTTGTATTAATAGGAAGATTAGCCAGAGACCCTGAATTAAGATTTGTACCTGCAACTGGAATGGCAGTAACAAGACTTACTTTAGCAGTAGACAAAGAGCTTTTTGGTGAAAAAAAGCAACAAGCTATAAGTCAGGGAAAACCAACTGCAGATTTTATCAATGTTACAGTATTTGGTAAAATAGCTGAAAATTGTGCAAACTATCTTGCAAAAGGAAGACAATGTGCAATTCACGGAAGAATTTCTACAGGAAGTTATACTACTCAGTCAGGCGAAAAAAGATATACAACAGATGTGATAGCAGATAAAGTAGAGTTTATTGGTTCAAAAGATCAAGGCTCATCAAGCCAACAAGGAAAACCAGTACAGCCAGATAGCAGCTATTTTGATGATTTTCCAGATGATGACAATGATATTTTCCAACCGGTAGATGACGAAGAAATTCCATTTTAGATATTGTTGATTTAATATTATTTATTAATATTTATTTTAGTGTACGAAAGAATAAAAGAATAAATTAATAGATAAATCAATTAATGAACGGAGAATTTAAGGCAAAGGAGGAGAATATAAATGAGTTCTAGACAAGGTGGCTACCAAGGAAATAATCAAGGTGGCAATGATAAATTTAAAAGAAAACCACGTAAAAAAGTATGTCAATTCTGCCAAGAAAAGGCAACACATATAGATTATAAAGACCTAGGAAAGTTGAAGAAATACACAACTGAAAGAGGTAAAATATTACCTAGAAGAATTACTGGCGCTTGTGCAAAACACCAAAGAATGGTAACAAGAGCTATAAAAAGAGCAAGAACTATTGCATTATTACCATACACAACAGAATAATAATTAGAATGCAGGTAATGCAGAAATGCAGAATTATGGAGAAATTTGTACTCGTACAAGTTTCTCTTTTGTTTTGCATTAAAATTTAATAAAAAAGAGATTTAGGTAAAACCTAAATCTCCGTAATTCTGTTATCCTGAACGATAATGAAGGACCTCTTATGTTGAAGTATGATTTTTTTCATGCTATGTCTTCAGAATGACAGGATAATTCTGCATTAATGTCCGCATCCTCCGCATCCGCTTCCGCTGTTGATGCTACAACCTCCACAGCCACCTTCGCAGCCCATGTTATCTTCAGCTGGCAATACCACAGGTTTTAAACCTGGCCCATCACCGTTATTTTCATGACTAGAAACAATAATGAAGCCGCCATATTTTGATAGAATGGATTTTTCTATAATAAATGTAATATCATTTATTAATTCAACATCATCATTTTCATTAGCTATATCAACTGCAATATCAAAAATTGGTCCTCTTCTAGTATAGTGAGAAATGCTTATCCTAATATTATAGGAATCAACTTTACTTTCATCTAGTAAAGCCTTAAATTCCTTATATGCTTGTTCATCTATAAATATATTTTTCATAAAGTTCCTTTCTATTAATTAATAACTAATAATTAATAACTAATAATTAATAACTAATAATTAATAACTAATAATTAATACATTAAATCATAACATAAATCAATTATCATTAGCAAGTAAAAACCTTCATCTATTGCAAATAGTTGAAGGCTAAAGTATTTATTTAAGTTTATTACCACATTCAGTGCAAAATGCCATATCCTCTGTAATATCAGCATTACAATTAGGACATTTAAGGATTTCTAATATTTCTTCTTCGGATTCTTCTTCAATAACTGACTTTTCTATTTTAGTGCCACATTTGCTACAAAATAATGATTCTTCAAGTAATTCTGTTCCACAATTAGGACAGATAACAACTCCCTTAATTTGAATAATTTGTGAATGATATGACTCTATTTTCCTATAAGATTCATCTATTTCATTACAAAGAGGTATTAAATTATCTAGAGGTGTATCTTTATATTGTTCATAATAAATATGTCCAATTTTATTTTTTATTTCATCTATTATTTTCTGCTCAGCATTAATTTGAGAATTAAGTTTTGCTGTATCTGTTAAATCCTTAGTTTTCTTTGCCACATCTTTACTAGTATTTGTTATTGTTTTACCTATTTTATCTAAAAAAGACATTGAATCCTCTCCTCCGTATTGTTGCTATAATCAAATAATAATGATTTATATAATAAATTATACAATAAAATTAAAACAGTGTCAATTGTTGTAAAATAACCTTATAGAAATACTAAATAACACTATTCCTATTATTACTAAAAAGTATATTTATTAATATATCTTCATTGCCATATATTTATAAATATTTTTTAATGTTAGCATTAATTATTACTCCAATTATTATTAATAGGAATGAAAGGAATGGGGACACACCTTTATGATAGCTAGTCTTAAAGGTGTGTCCCCGAATAAAATGAAATCCTTCACTGACTTTTTAGTTAAAATATCTCATTTGATAATAAATATATGTTAGATTCAATGTCTTCCATGATGTCTATTAATTCATCTTCTGACATTTCGTTTATAAATTTAATATTCTTGTTATCAACTTTATTTATAGACTTTGTATCCTTGTTTTGAACATATCCTGATAAATTGAGTGTATATGTATAATAACTATCCTCACTTAATATTAAATCAATATTATCAAAATCTATTCTATCCATACCATTAAATATACCATTTGATTTTAAGCTTAAAACAGGTATTTCTCCTTCATATGACGAATCATAAATTAAATCTATAGATGAACGGCATTCTTTACTGGAAGCATCGTATTCTTCGTTAATTTCAAAAGATACAGTATCTTCTGCGGAGGAATCCATGTCTATTTTAATTATTTTGTTCAATAAATTCTTGTTAGCTTTTGAATTTTCAACGCTTGCCCCAATGCTGAAAGAATCATATTCTGTTGTGATTTTAAAATCATAATTAGATTTAATGCCATTATCGGTATTTTCTATTTTACCGCTAGTCTTAAGTCTAATTGCTTCTTCATATTCATTTGATAATTTAGTTTGCATCTGGAAGTTTTTTACAAGTTTTTTGTCACCGATAGTAACAGCAACTTCAATATTATCTAATTTTATTTCATTCATATAGTATTTTAACTCAACTGGTACTTCTTCAATTAACTCATTGAATCTTGTTTTTGCTTCTTCATATGAATAGTATCCATTTTCTATATATGAAGAATAAAATATTACATTCTTTATATTTTCATCATTAATAAATTCTAATATATATTTTTCTATTACATCTAAAAATTCATCGCCATTTATATTAGCAACATATGTATTATTTTCTGATCCTTTTTCAAATTTTGCCAAAGATATTATTTCTTTAACTAAATTTTCAGTTTTATTTTTAATTACTGGTTTGCTTTCATTTACAGCTTTATAATATTTTGCCAAAATAGTGGCACTGTTTTTAATCTCGTCATATTCATTATAAGTTTCATCAATTACACTGTTAGCTGTTACGCCTAGATGGCCATCATATAATGCTGGTATTCCAAGAGACATATAATCACTTGATCCATACATTTGTGCACTTACAATTTCGCTACTTCCATCAAATAAACCAACGTTAAAGTTAAATAAACTGTTCTTTAAATCATTTTGTAAATTAAGTTTTAAACCATAACCATCTAGCATGTTTGACACATACTTATCAAAATCGCCTCCAAGCCCTTCAAATTTAACGTACACTTCATTTTCAGTAACATCATCTGTTTGTGTTAAGTATGATACGATACCAGGCATGTCCTTAAACTCTTTATTATTTTTATTTATAGCATTAAAAGTATTCAACATAGCACTTTTTACGTATTTATCTGGAAAAAAGGTTTTACCAAATACATTTACTGAAAGAAAACCAATTAAAACAATTGCTCCTACAATAATTGCATATTTAATACCTTTTTTGCCTGCAGACTTTTTATATGTAATAATTTCATCTGTTACAACATTACCATCGTTGTATGAATCTTCATAATTCACTCCAACTGGTTGTGTATAGTCTTCATAATGTTCGTTTTTAGTACCACATTTACTGCAAAACTTTACATGTTTACTTATTAGTGCATTACAACCGCTACATAATAAGTCTTCTTCATTTTCAAGGTCCATAAGTTCCCTCCGCTTGATTTTTATATAAAAAATTTTATCATAGGGAATTAATGTTGTCAATTGTAAACGCTAACTAAATAAAGTGATTTATACATCAGATGCAATGTTGTTTATGGCGAAAAAATAAATTTGCTCTTTTTTAGCTGAACAAGATATATTGCGGTTGACATAGGAGCGCGTTAATATTACAATATAGGTAATTATATATTAAGCATGGAATCAGGTTAGAATCCTGAACAATCGGGTTACTGTGTTGCTGGCTATCTGTACCGAAGAGGAAAGATAGCATATTGTTAAGCTAAGTCAGGAACATGCAAATAATTATGTAATATTATTTTCCGCCGAAGAATAATATACAGCAGCCATAAGGGTATACTGCATCTGTATTTTTTGTATGGAAAATATAGGTGCTTTTTGTATTTAACAGTAATTAATTTAGGGTCGGAAGTAATATATTTATATCTATCAAAATTAAATTAGTTAAAAAATTTTATTTCAGAAGGGAGATTAAAATGAAGGCTATTAAAAAAGTACTGTCAGTATTTGTTGTAAGTATGATGATTATTACGAGTATGGTGGTCCCTGCTTTTGGAACAGTGGATGGTGCGTTTCTTGATGATGCAATAAAAGATACGGCAGCCTATATATATAAAACGGTTTCAAATCCGCAGGTAGGTTCTATTTGTGGTGAATGGGCAATTATAGGTCTTGCACGTTCAGGATACGATATACCAGAAGAGTATTATAAGAAGTACTATTCAAATGTTGAAAAATATGTGACATCATTAGATGGAAATCTTCATGACAAAAAGTATACGGAGTATTCACGTCTCATAGTTGCACTTACATCAATTGGTAAAGATCCATCTGATGTGGCTGGGTACAATCTTTTGACTGCACTTGGAGATTATGACAAAACAATATGGCAAGGATTAAATGGTCCTATGTGGGCTTTAATAGCTTTAGATTCAGGTAACTATGATATGCCACAAAATCCAAATGCTAAGACACAAGCAACTCGTGATATGTACATACAAAGAATTCTTGACTGTCAATTACCAGATGGAGGATGGTCCTTATTTGGAGGTACGTCTGCTACAAGCTCTGATGACGGGGTATCAGATCCAGATATAACTGGTATGGCATTGCAGGCACTTGCAAAATATCAGGATAGAGAAGATGTAAAGAAAGCCTCTGATGAAGCTCTTGCTTGTATGTCTAAACAGCAAAACTCAAAAGCTGGATTTTCAAGCTGGGGCACAGAGAATTCTGAAAGTTGCGTACAGATGATAGTAGCATTATCTGAACTTGGAGTTTCACTTGAAGATAGTAGATTTATTAAAAACGGAAAAACCATGCTGGATAATCTTATGACCTTTTACTTAAAGGGTAACGGATTTTTACATACTGCAGATAGCAGCGGTTCTAGCCAAATGGCATCAGAGCAGGGCTTTTATGGTTTAATTGCAGCACAACGCCTTATAGATGGGAAAAATAGCCTATATCGTATGAGTGACTCATTGAAAATTGATGATTATGTATCAGGAAATATTTCTGGAGAAGGGTTGCCAGGTAAAAATAAGTATGTAGTTCCTATGCCTATAATTGCACCTGGGCGTACTTTTGATGATATTGCCGGCGTAAATGCTCATAAAAATCAGGTAGCTATAGAATCCCTAGCATCAAGAGGTATAATAAATGGTAAAACTGAAAGCACCTTTGATCCTGATGCTACAATGACACGTGGAGAATTTGCAGCTATAATCGTTCAAAGTCTTGGACTTAAGCCATTGGCTAATGATAAATTTACAGATGTTTCATCTGAAGATTGGTATGCTCCTTATATAGGTACTGCAAATAGCTATGGTATTGTTAATGGTATTACTGATAAAATGTTCGATCCTAACGGTACTATTACGAAACAGCAGGCAGCTGCAATGGTAGCTCGTGGGGCTAAGTTGTGTGGTTTAGATACTGAAATTGAAAGTGGAGCTGTACGTGATATTTTGGCACAGTTTGTTGATTATGTACATACTGATGATTGGGCTAGAGAAGCTATAGCTTTTTGTTACAAGGAGAATATTCTTGACCAATCTGAATTAGAAATAGAGCCTCATGCATTGATAATCCGCAGTGAAATAGCACAAATGCTGTTTAATATGTTAGGAAAAGCAAATCTCCTGTAAATAGTTTTAATGTTTGGAAGGAGGAAAAGGATTGAAATTTACAAAAAATAAGGTAATTGCTGCTGCATTAATAATTATTGTTCTTGCGTTTGCATTCTGGTACGGAGGAGGGGCACCTGGACTTCAAGGCTGGAGGATTTCCCCTTCTTCATCTTCAAATGAAAATAGTATTGCTATAGTTGATGATAATGGATCGGAAAATGATGAAAAAAATATATCTGGTATAGATAAGTTTAAAAATGTTTCTAATGAATCTGATTTACAGCAGGCAGAAGAATTAAAGGATAAATCGGAAGTAGATAAGGAAGAAAGATTGGAAGAAAAAACTAATCCTGAAACTCGTCCTGAAGGCGTTGAAGGTAGGTTGTCTGGATCTGAAAAAGTAGAGCTGGCAAAGGAACTAGCAGGAAGAGGGTCATCTCCTGGAGTAGAAAAAGGTTCAAAGAATTATTCTGAATCTCAAGGAATGGTCATTGATTCTGTTACAGGTAAGGATCAATATTTGACAGATCCAGTTCCTGAAGGAAAGCCTATACCAATAGAGCCTCAAAATGTGGAAATTTCTGATGTAGAATATACTTGTACTCTTTCAGTGCGATGTGATACTATTCTTGACAACATAAGCTGGTTGGATAAGGAAAAGATGGAGCTTGTTCCTGAAGATGGAGTTATATTTCCTGTGACAGAAGTTACATTCTATGAAGGAGAAAGTGTATTCAATGTCTTGCATCGTGAAATGAAAAAAGCGAAAATACATATGGAATTTTCAAATACTCCCATATACAATTCAGTTTATATTGAAGGAATAAATAATCTTTATGAATTTGACTGTGGCGAACTTTCAGGATGGATGTATAAGGTGAATAATTGGTTTCCGAATTATGGGGCATCTCGTTATCAGCTTAAGGACGGGGATGTAATAGAATGGGTTTATACTTGTGACCTAGGCGTTGACTTAGACGGCTTTTATGCCATAGGAGAATAATATGAAGGATGCATTTTCTTCTTATCATCCATTGGTTAATTTCTCGTATTTTGTTTTTGTATTTGCTTTTTCAATGGTATTTATGTATCCAGTCTGTCTTGGTATTTCTTTAGTATGTTCTTTTATTTACTCCATATCCCTTAGAGGAAAGCGAGCAGTTAAGTTTAATTTTGTATTCCTTCTTCCCATGATGTTAGTTACGGCTATAATTAACCCTGCTTTCAATCATGAGGGAGCAACCATATTAATGTATCTACATACGGGGAATCCTCTTACCCTTGAGTCTATTGTTTATGGTATAGCAGCATCTGCTATGCTTGCAGCTATGGTGTGCTGGTTTTCCTGCTATAATGAAATTATGACTTCTGATAAGTTTGTATATTTATTTGGTAGAATTATTCCCTCTCTTTCTTTAATATTGTCAATGGCCCTACGTTTTATACCTAGATTTAAAACTCGTATTAAAGAAGTATCAGAGGCACAAAGGTGTATAGGTCGTGATGTATCAAATGGAAGCATCATAGAAAGAGCAGGCCATGGTATAAGGATTTTATCTATAATGATTACTTGGTCCTTAGAAAATGCTATTGAGACAGCAGACAGCATGAGAAGTCGAGGCTATGGTTTGCAAGGACGTACTGCATTTTCAATTTATAAGTTTGACAGAAGGGATAAAAAGGCTTTGATTTCAATATTTATTTTAGGAATGTTTGTTTTGATTGGAGGTATTTTAGGAGGATTAAAGTGGAGATATTTTCCTACTATGAAAGGTGCATCTTTAGGAATTATTAATATAAGCTTGTGGCTTGCGTATATGGGATTATGTCTTGTCCCAGTAATTGTTCACAGAGAGGAGGAGCGTCAATGGAAAGCTACACAATCAAAAATTTAATGTTTTCTTACCCTCAGCAGGAAAGGATTGTCATTGATGGTGTTTCTTTAAGCGTATCGAAAGGGGAGTTTGTTGTATTATGTGGTCCTTCTGGGTGTGGGAAAACAACTCTACTTAGACAGCTTAAAACTGTTCTCGCTCCCCATGGAAATAGGAAAGGCAATATCTTTTTTGAAGGCAAGTTACTTGATGAATTAGATCAACGTGAACAATCATCTCGTATTGGATTTGTCATGCAAAGTCCAGAAAATCAGATTGTCACAGACAAGGTATGGCATGAGCTTGCTTTTGGACTAGAAAGTTTAGGATACAGCACTCCTGCCATACGTTTGCGTGTTGCGGAAATGGCATCTTTTTTTGGAATACAAAACTGGTTTTACAAAAATGTTAGTGAGCTTTCGGGAGGTCAGAAGCAGCTTTTAAATTTAGCTTCAATTATGGCAATGCAGCCTTCCGTTCTTATTCTTGATGAACCTACTAGTCAGCTTGACCCTATAGCAGCAGCAGATTTTCTATCTACGGTTGGGAAAATTAATAGGGAGCTAGGAGTTACTGTAATATTGACGGAACATCGTCTAGAGGAAGCCATGCCTCTTGCAGACAGAGTGCTGGTTATGGACGAGGGGAAGATTATTGCCGATGGTATGCCCAAAGAGGTAGGGCAGATGCTTGATAGAGAGAATCATAGGATGTTTTATGCAATGCCTGTACCCATGCGTGTTTATGCTGGAGTTCCTAATAATCTCGATTGCCCTGTCACAGTAAGGGACGGTCGTCAGTGGCTAGATTTATTTTCAAAGGACCATGTCATAAATTCTGAAAAAATTAATTCACACGTCGCTTTAACATCTGATATCAGCCCATCTGTAGAGATTAAAGAAGCATGGTTTAAATATGAAAAGGAGTTACCGGATGTAGTTAAGGGGGCATCTTTTGCAGCATATCCAGGTGAAATTCTGGCTATTCTAGGTGGAAACGGTACTGGGAAAACAACCACATTATCTTTACTGTCAGGATTAAACCGCCCATACAGAGGTAAAGTTATGGTTCATGGAAAAGAAATATCTAATATACCTGACAGTGAAAAATTTGAAAATATGCTTGGTGTATTGCCTCAAAATCCTCAGTCTCTTTTTGTTAAAAAAACAGTGGAGCTGGATTTATATGAAATGCTTAAAGGTAAGAAATTATCTAAAGATGAACAGCATAAAAGGGTTAGGCGGGTAAGCAATTTATGTGGACTGACGTACAGCTATTGCAGGAATTTTAATATTAATTCTAATACCCCTGACTATTTTTATAGGAGTATTTTATTTAAGAGACAGAAAATATTATTTTATATCTCTTCTCATTATTTTAGAAACTATGATTCCTTTTGTCATGATTTTTGAAGAAAGAAAACCTCAAGCAAGAGAATTAGTTGTTATTGCAGTTATATGCGCTCTAGGAGTTGTAGGTCGCAGTGCATTTTTCATGTTGCCCCAATTTAAACCTGTAGCAGCTATGGTAATTATATCAGGAGTAGCCTTTGGTGGTGAAAGTGGTTTTCTCGTCGGAGCAGTTACTATGTTTGTATCAAATATGTTTTTTGGTCAAGGACCATTAACACCGTGGCAGATGTTTGCCATGGGTATTATAGGGTTTTTGTCAGGAGTATTGTTTCGAAAAGGAGTGCTCAGGCGAGATAGAATATCCCTAGCTGTTTTTGGAGGAATTGTAGTGTTTTTAGTTTACGGGGGTATTATGAATCCAGCTTCTGCTTTGACATTTCAGTATAAGGTAACATGGCCAGCTATTGCTACTTCATTGGTGATGGGGGCACCCTTTGACCTTATCCATGGATTAGCTACAGTGTTTTTCCTTCTTGTTGCAGGGGAAGCGATGCTGGAAAAGCTTGATAGAATAAAAGTAAAATATGGATTAGTAGAAAGTTAAATAATAGAAATACCATATATAGAAATTATAGTTGTTTAAGTCGTTACAAATAAAGGTTATGAGTTTTCTGAAATTTCTTATTACACCGCATTATGGCCTGATTTTATACAAAAATCAGGCCGTTTTAATTATTTCACACTTACTATTTCAACATCTGTATAATAATGTTTCAAAATTTCTTTGTAATTGTAACCTTCGTCTGCCATTCCATCAGCTCCCCACTGGCTCATTCCAACACCATGACCATATCCAGTAGTTATAATTTCTATTTCATTTCCAGTTTGTATAAAACTGAAATTAGTAGAATTAAGATTAAATAAAGACCTAATTTCTCGACCTGATATTTCCTGGTTATCAATTATAAGTGTTTTAATTTTACCACCTTCACTTAATTCACCAAGCACAATTTTATCCTTTAAATTAGATGGTGTAATATCTAAATTACCATAAACAGATTTAATTTTACTTATAAAATCATATACATTTATTTTAGAAGAATCATGAAGTTTAGGGGCTTCACCTTCATATGGACTTTCAACACTTCTTAAATAAGGTACAGCGCTTACAAAAACATCTTCAGAGTTTTCAGTTCTTCCACCACTAGTAGAATGAAATAACGGTTCTATGACTTTTCCTTCATAGGTTAAAATTTGTCCTTTAGTAGAATTAACAGATTCTTCGATTTTTCCCCAATATTGTTCATACCAACCTTCATCATGATTTGCAATTAAATCATCTTTTGATGTCCAAGCCTGACAATGGATTCCCGTACAAATGGGAGCATCTAAATGTTCAGGTTGGCCATCTGGGTATTTTTTAATTCTATATAATAAGTATGTCCTAGCTGTGACAGCTTGTGCCTTAAGAGCTTCAAGGTTAAATTCGGCAGGCATTTCAGAAGCAACCACTCCCTTTAAATACTCTTCAAAATCAATAACCATAACTTCATTTGTATCCGTATTATATACTTTTATCAAATCAGGTTCAACATCTACATTGCTCGATTTTATTATTGCATCTTCATTTTCTTTTTTTACAGGTTCATTAGTTTGAACTTCTGCATTTACTTCACCTCTTGGACCAAATGCTTTTTCAAAATAAGATAAAGATGCAGATGGCACAATAAAAAGTATAGAAAAAATAATTAAAGCAAAAATAATGTGATTTTTCATATATATAATCTCCTTATCATAAGTTCGTATTTAAATATATGATTATAAAAATTTTTTAGAACAACTTGTATTAAAAATAAAAAATGGGACACAATATATAAAAGATAATAAAGAAGTTAAAATAGGAGGTTGTGTATGAAAAAAAATAGATTTAAAAACACAAAAGAAAAAATGAAAAAATTCTTTATTAAATTAAAAAATAAGGATACAAGCTTTTTAATCATAGTACTATGTGTACTCTTGCTATCCACAGCATTAATATGGAGATATACTTCTAACAAAGCAAATGAAGGTGAAAATTTAGCTGAAGAAACACCTAATGAAGAAGGAAATATTAATGCAAATGTAGACCCATATGAAGATTATGTACAAGATATAATGGATGAATATGGTAAAGCAAAAGACGAGGAAGAATCAAAACCAGAAACAAAACAAGATTCAGAAAAAATGAATGTACCATTAGAAGGGGAAGTGATAAAGGAATTTACACTTGACAATTTATTGTATTTCGATGCTATAGGTGAATGGAAAGTACATAATGGTGTTGATATAAAATCAACAGAAACTTTGTTGATTGAATCAGCTTTTGCAGGTACTGTGGAAAAGGTAAGTCAATCAGAGCTCACAGGAATAGAAATAATTATAGATCATGGCAACAATATTAAAACTCTGTACAATAATCTTTCATCATCTAAAGTTTCTGTTGGGGATACTGTTACAAAAGGTCAGGTTATTGGAAATATTGGCAATGTAAGCAGTATTGAATCAGCAGACGGTCCTCATCTACATTTTGAGGTCTTATTAGATGGTAAAAATGTTAATCCCCTTGACTATTTTCCTGCAGAATAACAAAATAAGGTTCTATTAGGAAATTAAATGCATAAAAATGTAAATAAGACGGTTGATAATGCCAAAGGGGGTTAATCATGAAAGATTACATTGAACGGAGAGCCATCGAAATAGCTGAATATATTATTGATACTGAATCTACTGTTAGGCAAACTGCAAAAAAATTCGGCGTTAGTAAAAGTACAGTGCATAAGGATGTAACGGAACGTCTTCCTAAACTAAACCCTCCAGTTGCAAATGAAGTTAAAAGAGTTTTGCTTAAAAACAAATCTGAAAGACACATTAGAGGAGGAAAAGCTACACGCCTAAAATATAAAGAAGCACACGAACAAGAAAAAGTTAGCAACATGTAATTAACTAATTGATGAAGGGCACTGACTGTAATGGGTTGGTGTCTTTTTATTAGTAAATAAAAAAAGACAGCCGTTT
>JAQVWY010000029.1 GCA_028709465.1 Tissierellia bacterium
TCGAAATGTTTTTGAAATAGTTACTGAAAAAAATAATAAATAATACTCTTATAAGGAGTGCTTTTGGTTAACTTGAACTTTATATAGAATTATGATAAAATTCAAAAGATTAAAATTTATACTAAAGGGGAATAATATATGGACGGTACAGTATTACTTTATTCAATATTACTTGTTTTTTGTGCTTTTTTAATTTATTCAGCTTTTAAGAAACAACGACAATATAAAAAGGAAGGTATAAAAACTATATTTTCTTTAAATTATGATGATAAAGTTATAAGAATTATATGTATATTAATGTTAGTATTTCTTATATTAGTATCTGCTGCAGCAATATATAATGCATTATACGTTTTAAATCTGCAAGGTTCAGAAATTTTTTATTTAGTAGTATTACCTATAATGTTTATGATTTTGTATGTTCCATTAGCACAAAAGACAAAAATTACAACATTGGGAATAATTAAAAGAAATAATTTAATAAGATGGGAATCAATTAAAGGAATTGATTATACTAAACCTGACAGCAAGGGGAAACAACAAGCTTCAATATTATATAAAGCAGCCTATAAGGATGGAAAAATACATTTAAATTTTATGCCCAATGATGAACAGCTTGAAATGTTTAAAAATGCTGTTAAGGATTATAGAAGTAATAAGAAAAATAAAAATAAAGAAAATAAAAATAAAGAAAATAAAAATAAAGAAAATAAAAATAAGGATAAAAAAATTGAGAAATAATATGTATATAGATAGTCATGCTCATCTTGATGATGAAAGATTTGATGAGGATAGAGAGAGGCTGATTAAATCTCTTAAAGATAAAGAAATTGAAATAGTATTAAACCCTGGTGCAGATTTGCAAACATCAAAAAATGCAGTAGAATTAGCTAATACTTATGACTCTATTTATGCAGCAGTTGGATGCCATCCTCATGATTCAAAATATATGACAGATGAAGCATTGGAGGTATTTAGAAGCCTTGCACAAAACAATAAAGTATTGGCAATTGGAGAAATTGGATTAGATTATTATTATGATAATTCTGATAGAGAAACACAAAAATTATGGTTTAGAAAGCAAATAATTCTTGCAAGAGAACTTGACATGCCATATATCGTACATGACAGAGATGCTCATAAAGATATATATGAAATTATGAAAGAAGAGTATTATGCAAATTCAAGAGGAATACTTCATTGCTTTTCTGGAAGTGTTGAAATGGCAAAAGAATTTATTAAAATGGGTTTTATGATTTCTTTGGGTGGACCAGTAACATTTAAAAAATCGAAAACCCCAAAGTTAGTAGCAAAGGAAATACCTTTAGAACATATTTTAATAGAAACGGATTCTCCATATTTAACCCCAGAGCCCTTTAGAGGCAGAAGGAATGAATCTTCATATGTAAAATATGTAGCTGAAGAAATAGCAAAAATTAAAGAAATTTCGGTAGAAGAAGTAAGAAATCAAACAAATAAAAATTTTAAAAATTTATTTAATCTTAATTAATAAAGATGACATAGTCATTCTTTTCAAGTCATTCTGATGGCGTAGCCTGAAGAATCTCACTTAAACATTTGAGGAGATTACGCAGTCTCATTCACAAAAATATTTACTCCCTCTGGTCGTATATTTTTGGAATTCGTTGCGAATGACATACCACTATTTTTTAGAAAAAACACTCTAAAAAATAGGGTTATGGCATCTTTCATTGACGTTCAGATGACATTTTTAAATTGGAGTAAAGTTATGGTGAAATTAACTAGAGAGTTTTATGGTAGAGATACATTGGAAGTTTCTGAAGATTTGATAGGTAAAGTATTAGTTCGAAAATATGGGAATAATATTATCAAGGTACGCATTACAGAGTCTGAAGGCTATATAGGGGCAATTGATAAAGCAAGTCACTGTTATAGAGGTAAAACTGAAAGAAATAAGGTTATGTTTGGCCCTCCAGGTTACACATACGTATATTTTATCTATGGAATGTACTATTGTCTAAATGTAGTGACAGAAGATATTGGATTAGGAAGCGGCGTATTAATAAGAAGTGTTGAGCCTATAGAAAATGTTGAGCTCATGTCTTTAAATAGATATAATAAGCCATTAAAGGATATAACTAGACAACAGCTAAAAAATCTATCAAATGGCCCAGGTAAAATATGTATGGCATTAAAAATTACAAGAAATGAAAATGGTGTCGATTTAACAGGTGATGAAATTTATATAGAAGATGATAAATTTAGAAATTTTAAAGTAGAAAGAAGCAAACGTATAAATATTGACTATGCGGAGGAAGCTAAAGACTTTTTATGGAGATTTACGATAAATTGACAAAAAATACTTGACAAATTATTTCTCAACAAATATAATTTGATTATCAAAGCATTTGGGGGTGATTAATATAAATATTCATCAATCAATTAATGAAATACTCGTAAGATTATTTGCAGATATATTAGATATTGAAGAGAAATGTTTAGGGCAGGGAGAATTTTCAGATCTATCTATAACAGAAATGCATATAATTGATAATATTGGAATAGATAAAGAACGTACTATGTCAAATACTGCTAAAGATTTACGAATAACTTCAGGAACTTTAACAACAGCCATAGATAATTTAATTAGAAAAGGATATGTAGAAAGAAGACGTTCAAATAATGATAGACGAGTTGTAATGATAAAATTGACAGAAAAAGGCGTTCTTGCCTATAAATCACATGAAGAATTCCATAAAGATTTAGTTTTTAGTGCTTTGACAAATCTTGATAAAAATGAAGAAGAGGTATTGATAAAAGTTTTAACTAATATTGATGTTTTCTTCAAAAATAAATATAATTTCTCATAATTATCCCGAGTTTTTTCGGGATTTTAAAAATAAAATTACTTTCATTATCAAATAATTTGAAATCAAAAGGAGCATTCTATGGCAATAAGAATAGTAATAGATTCTACATCTGATGTAACATCAGAAATTATTGAAAAATATAATTTACAAATGGTACCCCTTACAGTTAATTTTGAAGATAAATCATATTTAGATAAAATTGAATTAAGTACAGAGGATTTCTTTAATAAATTAACATCTTCCGAAAAACTTCCCACAACATCACAAGTATCACCAGGTGCTTTCGTGGAAGTATTTAGTGAAATTCTTTTAGATGGAGATGAAGTATTAGGTATATTTTTAGCCTCTGAATTCAGTGGAACCTATGAATCAGCACGAATGGCTAAGGATATGATCGGGGATGACAGGATTCATATAATCGACTCTAGAAGTGTGTGTTTAGGAACATTTTCGCTAATATTAGAGGCTATTGATTTAATTAATCAAAATAAGAATATTAAAGATATCGTAGAAACATTAGAGAATCTAAAAGAAAAGGTAGTTGCTGTAGCAGCATTAGATACACTTAAATATCTTGAAAAAGGTGGAAGACTATCTAAAGGTCAGGCTGTAGTAGGCTCTATATTAAATATTAAGCCAATCATAGGCATTAAAGATGGGAAATTAAGTGTCTTGGAAAAAATCAGAGGGAAAAATAAAACTGTAAAATGGTTTAATAATTGGATCGAAGAAAATAATTATGATTTATCCAATAAAACTGTTCTTCTATTCCATGCAAGAGCATATGATCAGCTTCAAGTATTAAGAGAAACTATTGAAGAAAAATATAATATAAAAAATATTATTGAAGCAGAAGTAGGTCCTGTTATTGGTACTCATGCAGGACCAGGAGTACTAGCGATCGGATTTCTAAACAAATAAAAAAAGCGCTTTTCGCGCTTTTTTATTTGTAACTACCCTGTTATTCTGAAGGCGTAGCCCGATGAATCTCACTTAAACATTTGAGGAGATCACGCAGTCTCATTCACAAAAATATTTACTCCCTCTGGTCGTATATTTTTGGAATTCGTTGCGAATGACCTACCACTATTTTTTAGAAAAAACACTCTAAAAAATAGGGTTAGGGCATCTTTCACTGCCGTTCAGGATGACAGAATCGCTCTGAAGAATTTTCTGGCTGACAAAAGAGTTTTATTAGTTATCACTTACTATTAATTCGGTTTTTCCTTCATCATTTATAGAAACATTAACTGTAGAATTTGGGGTTAACATTCCTTTCAAATATGCTTCTGAAATTTCATCCTCAATATATTTTTGTATAGCACGTCTCAATGGTCTAGCACCATATTTTGTACTGTAACCTTTTTCGAGAATTAAATTTTTAATTTTCTCTGTTACTATAATATTGATTTTCTTTTCTTTTCCTTCATTGATTACTTCTTTAATCATTAAATCAACAATTTGACTTAATTCATCTTTTGATAATTCAGTAAACACAATTATATCATCAATTCTATTTAAAAATTCAGGTCTAAATGTTTGTTTTAAAGCATCTTTGACTTTTTCTTCCATTGCTTCATAATCTTTATTGCCAAATCCAATTCTATTTCCTTTAATAGAAGTTCCAGCATTTGATGTCATAATTACTACTGTATTTTCAAAATTAACAGTTCTTCCTTGACTGTCAGTGAGTCTTCCATCTTCTAGGATTTGTAAAAGAATATTAAATATATCTTCGTGAGCTTTTTCAATTTCGTCCAGCAAAATAACTGAATAAGGTTTCCTTCTAATTTTTTCTGTTAAAAATCCTGCTTGATCATATCCAACATATCCTGGAGGAGCTCCAATTAGTTTAGAAACTGTATGTTTTTCCATATATTCAGACATATCAAGTCTTATCATAGCATCTTCGTTTTCAAACAATTCATATGCCAATGTTCTTGCAAGTTCGGTTTTACCCACACCAGTTGGACCTACAAATATAAATGAAGAAGGTTTTTTCTTTTTCTTAAATCCCGAACGATTTCTTCTTATTGCTTTAGCCAAGCTTGTTACAGCTTGATTTTGACCTATTACTCTCTTATGAAGTCTATTTTCTAATTGTAATAATTTTTGAGCTTCTGCTTCGCTTATTTTTTGAACAGGAATCTTTGTCCATGCTTCAATGACATAAGCAATATCTTCAACAGTTAAAAATATATTTTCACATTCTTTTGATAATTCATTTATATTATTTTCTATTCTTAATTCATTAACTTTCAATTGAGCAGCTCTTTCATAATCATCACTTTCAGCAGCCTCTTCTTTTTCATCTCTGATTTGTGCTAACTCAGTTTTTAATGCTTCAAGCTCTACTAATCCTTTGTTTTTTAAATTAGCTCTAGAACCTGCTTCATCTAATACATCAATTGCTTTATCAGGTAAATATCTATCTGTTATATATCTTTCTGACATATAAACAGCCTGTTCAATGACTTCATCATTTATTTTGACCTTATGGTAATCTTCATAATAATCCTTAATACCCTTTAATATTTCAATGGAATCTTGGACAGATGGTTCTTCCACTATTACAGGTTGGAATCTTCTTTCTAAAGCAGTGTCCTTTTCGATATGCTTTCTGTATTCATCAAGTGTAGTAGCTCCAATGATTTGAACTTCTCCTCTTGCCAATGCTGGTTTAAGAATATTTGCAGCATTCATTGCTCCGCCTTCAGCTTCGCCTGCACCAACTATATTATGAACTTCATCAATTACTATAATTATGTTTCCTGCTTTTTTAGCTTCATCAATTATTGCCTTCATACGAGATTCAAATTGTCCTCTAAATTGAGTACCAGCAACAACTGCAGTTAAATCAAGTAAATAAATTTCTGTATTAAAAAGCTTAACAGGTACTTGTTTTTCTGCTATTCTAACTGCAAGACCTTCAGCAATAGCAGTTTTACCCACACCTGGTTCTCCTATTAAACACGGATTATTTTTTGACCTTCTGTTTAGTATTTGAACAACCCTATCTATCTCTCTTTGCCTTCCAATAATTCTGTCAATTTCACCATTTCTAGCAGCATCAGTAAGGTTAGTTCCATAAGTATCAAGATATTTATATTTTTTTCTTTTGAATTTATCTTTTAATTTGGTTCCAACACCACCTCCGCCTTCGGAAGCTGTATCATTATCATCATTTGATGGTGTGAATTCCTTATTGGTAGAATTACTAATACCAGAAAATGCTGAATTCATAAAATTCATTAATGAGTTAATACTGTTATTTTTATTTTGCTCATCATCACTATTTATATTTCCAGTTAGTTGTTCAATATCTAAGTCACCCATGACTTCAGATAGTTGACTGTTTATATTATCAAAGTCTTCAGGATTCATTCCACTTTGTTTCATTATTTGATCCATTGGCGCTATGCCTTGTTTTTTAGCACAGGGAATACAAAGACCAGTAGTTTGCATTTTACCATCTAATATTTTATTTACATAAATAACTGCAACATTTTTTTTGCAAACTGAACATAACATTTAATCATCTCCCTTATTGTGAATTTATTATATCTTAAAAAGTAATAACCATATTATTATTAACTAATATATAAATTAAATTATACATTATTTTATTTATATATACAATGAATTATTATAATACACTTTTCTAAAAATTTCATTAAAAATTTAGGTATTTATAGTTCATAAAATTTAGCCATAATAGATGAATCACTATGATATTAAATCTACTAAGTTTTTATCGGGCATATCTTTATAAATGTTTATTCTCTTTAATCCATACAAAGATTGAGGAATTCCCTTTATTATAGTATTTACACCTGTTTCTGTCGTGACTGTAGATTTAACACCTAACAAGCTAAGTAATGTTTCGGTTTCCATATCAAAATATCCGGTAGGATAACTAAATGAATGAATGCTTTCTGCGGTAATCTTATGAATAATATGGCTCTCTTTTGATAAGTCATTGTTGAAAGCTTCTATATAATCTTTTTCCCTCTCATTTTCAAATCTCTTAACATTAACTCTATGGGGAGTACTTTCTTCAAATTTTTCAGATTGATGCATATCATAACTATGGCTTTGTATATCAATTAAACCACTATTATACATTTCAATAGCTTCATCATATCCAAAATGAGGATGAATTTTTTGCCCAGTTTCTTTATAAGTATCCTTTCCAAAGCTTGAGCCGATAATATAGATTGTAGCTTTCATGTTCAAATTTTTTAGTATGGGATAAGCTATGTCATAGTTAGATTGATACCCATCATCAAAAGTTATCATAATTGGATTTTCAGGAAGTTCCTTGCCGTTTACGGTATATTCATATAAATCCTCAAATAAAATTGTATTAAATCCATTACTTTTTATTAAATTCATCTGTCTTTCAAACTGTTCTTTTGATACTGAATACCCTCCAGCACCGTCGATATCGTGAAACATCACTATGGGAACTTTTTTTGTATAAGAGGAATCATCTGATATGAAACTATATGATTTAAATTGAGAGATAAAATTATCTATATTTTCACTATTTACATAATGACCGAAGTCTTCGGGAATATAAATACTTTCATCATTATATATTTTTGCAAGGATCATGTCACCTACACTATTTCTGAAGTGTGTGCTGTCATAAAAATACCTTGCGTCAGCACTAATAGTTGATTTTGAAAAATCCCAAAAATCTGTAACCTTACTTAAGCTTTTATAAAAAATTTCTAGTTCATCCACATGGTAATTATCAAAGTCCTCCCAATAAATTGGAAATACGACGATTTGTAAATTTATATTGTTTTCATCACATAAGCTTTTTATTTCTTTCATATATTTTGAGAAAGATTCAAGTTCAGTTAACTTTTTTGAATTTTTAGGGTAGGATTTAAAAACCCTGTAACTTTCTTTATTAATATAGTCAGCATAGTTACCGATATTTTCTACATCTCTAATGCTCTTATCATATACTCCTGTTTCGGGAATAAAAACATCGAAAGACTTTTGAAAAAAAGAATCTTCTTTTGCATCTTCGATTTTTTTCAATGAATATCTTGGATTTGCAAACAGATAAGAGGTATAGAAATTAAACAGATTTTTATCTGATGCTTTTCCATGCATTCTTTGATTAATTTCATCATCACCTACATCAAAAAACATAGCAGTATTATAATTTATACCTAAAAATATATTTTTAACTTGTGTTGTTTCGCTTAAATATTTAATCGTATTATATGAATCCATTAAATCAGAACCATAGTAAAAGCAATTATAGAAACTATTATTCGTATATTCATTTATAGTATTTACACTAATAGACCCGCAGCCAGATGAGCCAACTATATATGAATCAAATTTATCTTTGTTTCTGTCAATATAATTAATCTTTGCGGTTCTTGGATTTTGAGTGAAATTGTAACTATCCCATTTATAAATTTTATCTCCGAATAATCCAAAGGGATCAACGAATACATTTAAAAGGAGAATAGCTCCAAATATAATTATTAGAATTGAAAAAAACATGGTAAAAAATTTTTTTGTACTCATTATAAGATTTCCTTCTTAAATTATTTTACATACTATTTTTATAAATCATCCAGGTGATAGTGATTTATCAACTTGGATGATTTAATCATTAGTATTGTCTATAAATAAATTCTGCTGATACATATCCTTCTGCATAAATAATTCCAAATACAATTAATAATATAAATATTGCAATCACAAATAATTGAATAAAGGTATTTGCACAATCAAACTTTTTATACAAATTTATTTTCTTTTCAAAACATAAGTCTACTACAAAAACCACAATTATACATGCAATCAGTAGAAGTATTTTGTTAAACGTATATCCCATATTATAAAGAGTGGATAATTTAATATCAGCTAAACTAAAATTCGTAAAAGTTCTTTTTAACATTGCAAATGCAGTTGAAGCGGTGTCAGCCCTGCTGAAATACCTACCTAATGTTACGAATATATTCGTTCTTATAATTTGAAAAATAACAAGCCAACCTATAGAATCTTTAAGGTTTAACTTTTTCTTAACCTTTTTAAAATAAGGTTCAAAAAAGAGACTGAGAGAAATTAGAGTGCCGTTCCACAAACCATAAAATACATAGTTACTTCCAATGCCATGCCAAATACCTACTATAAAGTATAAAATATATGTAGATATGAAAATTGATATGAGCTTTCCTGTTTTATTACCAAAAGCCTTTCTTGTTTTTTTGTTGATATAGGTAAGAGGTTTTGATAAATTCAGGGAATAGAAAACATAATCTTTCATCCAGGCACTTAATGTAATATGCCAGCGCCTCCAAAAATCAGATACGGAAATCGCAAAAAAAGGTCTTCTAAAGTTTATATCTAACTTAATGCCAAGTATTTGGGATATTCCTCTGACAATGTCAATTCCGCCTGAAAAATCAGTATAGATTTGAATACTGTAAGCAAAAGACGCAAGAAAAATTACTGCACCGTAATATTCATTATAACTAGAAAAAACCGTATTTACAAAAACAGCTATTCTATCGGCAATAAATATTTTTTTAAAAACGCCCCAACAAATTGTTTCAAAGCCATACCTAAAATCATCACTATTATAGTTATGTTGTTTAAAAAATTGGGGAGCTAATTTATTGTACCTTCCTATAGGGCCTTGAATGACCTGAGGAAAATAAGATACAAAAAGAGCAAATTTGAAAATATTCTTTTCGGGTTCATAACTTCCTCTATATACATCAATTACATAAGAGATAGATTGAAACATATAAAAAGAAATCCCAAGGGGTATAAGCATACTAAATTTGCTTGCAAAAATAACACTGTACTTTAATAAAAACAAGGTTCCAAAATTTATAAAAAGACAAGCAGTTAGAAGGTATTTTTTTAATAACTTACTGCCTGTCTTGTTTATTATAAGCCCAAATAAAAAAGTATTCGCTATACTAAGCAATATGAAATATGAATCAGTAAAATACCTGTAAAAAAACAAACTCCCTATAAGTAATAGCTGCCATTGATAATTTTTAAAAAAAGTGTAGTAAGAAATTACTATGAGTATTGTAAAAATTATAAAACTTGTATCAAATAAAACCATAATTAATTATTTTTCAATCTTTCAATTAGTTTTTGGATAGATTCTACATTGGTGAAATTTTCGGGTACTATTTCTTCAACACTTATTTTTACTCCAAAAGATTCATTTGCTTCCATTATGAAGTTTATAATATCAAATGAATCCAAAATGCCATCTTCAATAATATCGGATTCTTCATTAGGATCAAAATCTTCATTTATATTTTGAATAATTTCAATAATTTTTTCTCTGATTTCCATAACAGTCTCCTTAGTGTTTTATATAATTATCGCATTTATATTTAGTATTTTTAAAATCAAAAAATTCATACAGCTTTAATGCGCTTATATTGTCATCTCTGACCCATAAATCAATTTTATTATATCCTTCTTTGGAAAAATAGTCTATAAAATATTGAACTAACTCTTTGGCGTAGCCTTTACCTCTGAATTTATGGTCTACGGCGATTCCTTCCAAAGAAATATTTTTTTTATTAACCGTAAATCTTAAATAACCTGCACAATTATTGTTTCTTCCATATATAATTAAAATTAAGTTGTTTTCTATTGCCTTTAACAAATCTTCTTTTAATAAAATATTTCCAGTATATTTGTCAATATATTTAGTTTGCATGTCAAAAATAAAATCAACTTCCTCTTTAGCAGCAAATTTTATATGGCTATTTAATGCAACATTTTTTTGACTGAGCTTTAATGTTTGATAGCTTCTTGTCAAATATTTTTCGAACCCCGCCTTTATAAGAATAGGAAAGGCTTCATCTAAATTATTTTTAGTATAAATCACATCTGCTACAATGGTTTTTTCAAAATTTAAGTCTGAAATATCAACAGATAAATTCAATTTTGAAATAAAATAATATAAATTATAAAATTCTATACAATCTTCTAGAAAAAACAAATTATTATCTTTTTCAATGAAGTAAAGTTTTTTATTTTCAATAAAATTACGATAATCCCTGATTAATCGATTAGAATTATTTAAATAATCTTTATTTAAATATTTATTTAGTAATTGATTAAATAACTCAATATTTTTAATTGCTTCTTTCAAAATAGTCCACCTTAATTTTTACCCTGTCAATTTTTCCATTTCTATTATGGGGAAGCTTTTCAAAAATCAATATTTCATCAGGCATCATATATTTGGGAAGCTTTTCTTTTAAATAATTCATGATAACAGGTTTTTCTAAGTTCGTTTTACATGTTAAAACAATTTTTTTGTTTTTTTCATCATAAATCACTGCTGCCTCATCTATTTTATCCATGGTCATTGCAGAAGTTTCAATTTCTCCAAGCTCAATCCTGTTACCCTTATGCTTTATTTGATGATCCTTTCGTGAGACATAAACTAATTCGCCATATTTATTATATTTTCCTAAGTCACCTGTTCGGTAAATAATATCTCTGTAATTTAAGTTAAAAGGATTTTGAACAAAGACTTCTTCTGTTTTTTCTGGATTATTATAGTATCCATATGATAATCCTGTGCCTCTTGCACATATTTCGCCAATTTCATTTCCTTTTACGAGCTCATTATTTTCGTCTAATAAATAAACATTCATATTGCTGCAAGCTTTTCCGATAGGGATTACATCCTCACTGTTAAATTCTCTGTTGATTATATAATATGCACAATCAACAGTGACTTCTGTAGGTCCGTACAAATTTATAAACATAGCTTCATCTTGACAAGCTTCTTTCCAAAGCAAATAGTCTTTTGCATAAAGCATTTCACCAGAAAAAAAGACTTTATTTACTGTTTCAGGTTTTAAGCTTTTAAATACTCCCGATGATGAAAGAATATTAAGACCAGATGTTGCCCATAGTAGAGTAGTAACCTTTTTTTTATTAAAAAATTCGATTGCTCTTATTGGAAACATAAAGTACATCGGTCTCATAATATACATGGTACAGCCATTTCTAAGCATTTGATAAATACATTTCACCGAACAATCAAAATAAAAGGGTGCTTGATTTGCAAGAATGTCATTTTCATTTATACCGAAAGTATTACTTAGAAAGTCCGCAAAATCCATAACCATTCTGTGGCTGATTACAACTCCCTTGGGAATTCCTGTAGAACCTGAAGTATACATTGTATAACAAGGATCTATATCAATTGTATTTTCTTTAATGAAACTCAAAGCTTTTTCATCTATTTCATGGTTGATTATTACTTCATAGCTTGCTATTTTTACGTTGAATTTATTAAAAAAACTTTTTTCTTTAATATCTAAACATAAAGATGGATTAATATCCTTTATAATAATACTGACTCTATCGTCAGGCATTTTATTGTCTATTGGTACATAAAAGTTTCCGCTGTATAAAACGCCTAAAAACATTACTATGCTTTCAGTGCATCGATCGACTTCAACAGCAATTGGTTTGTTTTTCGCATTCGTAATTTTATTAATATAGCTTGCTGTTGCCATTGCATTTTTTCTTAATTCACTGAAAGTAAGTTCTGTTTTTTCATCGGATACAGCTAACTTATCAGGGAATTTTTTTGCGCTTTCATCTAAATACTCTATTAAATTTATAGCCAAATATTACTCCCTCCTTTGTGGTTATATCAGCTTTCCGATTATAACATATTTTAATAATCAATAGCAACACCTTTATAGAAAAATCACATTTTAAATAACAAATATTTTGGGTTACCAAAATTAAAATTGCTTATTAAGAAACCTAATTTTTTCCATAGCCAATAAGTGTTAAAGCCCCATTTTTTTCAGCATATTTTAAAAATGGGGAAACTCAAAATAATTACCCCTTGACATAAAATAATATTAGTAATACAATATCATAAATAAATATTTCTAAAGGGTATATTATAGAGGTTGCAATGATCAATAGTAAAAACATAAATATTATGTTTTGAAAGGGTGATTTGCCGAAGGGAGTTTATCTCCTTGGGATTACATTTAATAGATGTAAGACTGTTTTTATAGGATGCTTTCCCAGTCCTATAAAAGAGGGCTGTAATATGCTGGGCAGAAGGTTCAGTGTTTTTTTGTAACATTTAAGCGTCTGAGAGCCCCTTTTGCTCTTATGTCGCTTTTTTTATTTATTTTTTAAAGGCAATATAGAAATAATTTAATATAATATATAAAATAATATAAAGGAGATTGAAACATGAAAGATTTAGTAAGAGGTTGCGGAGTAGCATTAGTAACACCATTCACAAATGGAGAAATTGATTATGAAATACTAGGAGATCTAGTTGAATTACATGTGGAGAAATCAGGTTCAATAATTGTCGCAGGAACAACCTCAGAAGCACCCACATTGACAGATGAGGAATACCATACTGTAGTAAAATTCGTAATAGACAAAGTAAATAAAAGAATACCTGTTATTGCAGGAAGTGGCAGCAATTGTACACAAAGTGCAATAAAAAAATCCCAGTTTTGTGAACAAGCTGGAGCTGATGGGCTATTAATAGTAACTCCATATTACAATAAGACTACACAAAGAGGCCTTGTAAATCACTTTAAGATGATTGCAGAAAGTACTAATTTGCCTATTATCGTATATAATGTTCCAGGGCGAACAGGTATGAACATAGTGCCTAAAACAGTATTAGAACTTACAAAAATAAAAAATGTAGTTGGGATAAAAGAAGCCAGTGGAGATATAAGTCAGGTTGCTGAAATAATTAGAATTTGTCCAAAAGACTTTCTAGTTTATTCAGGTAATGATGATATGGTTATACCATTGATGTCTCTAGGCGGCAAGGGTGTGATTTCAGTATCAGCAAATATTTTACCTGCAGAAATGAAGAAAATGGTTGACGATTATGCAAATGGAAATATTAATGAAGCAAGAGATGCACAGCTTGCATTAAATGGAATAAATAATGCATTATTCATTGAAACTAATCCAATACCAGTAAAAGAAGCTATGGGTTTGTTAAATATGTGCAGTTCAGAGGTAAGAGCACCACTTTATCCCATGTCCCCTGAAAATAGAGATAAGCTTATTAAAGAGTTGGAGTTATACGGTTTAAAGTTGGCTAAATAAGTAACAAAGAAAGGAAGATGGATAAAAATATGATAAACATTGTTGTATGCGGAATAAACGGTGTTATGGGGAAAGTACTGGAACAAGAAATTAGGACATATGAAAATATCAATTTAGTTGGAGATTTATCTCCCAGAAATAATAGATTAGGTAATGATATAAAAGAAAAAGTAGATGTGATAATTGATTTTTCTAATCCAGCTAATTTAGATTTTTTAATTGATTATGCAATAAAAAGAAATTCAGCATTGTTGCTTTGTACAACTGGTTATAATGAAGAACAAAATAAAATAATAATTGAGTCAGGTAAAAAAATACCAGTGTTGTATTCGTCAAATACTTCTATAGGTATAAATGTATTTAGAAAAATATTAAAAAACATTTCAAAAGAATTAAATAATTTTGATATTAATATTGTTGAAAGACATCACAATAAAAAAATAGATGCTCCAAGCGGTACTGCAAAAACACTTGCAGAAGATATTATAAAAGCAACTGGCAGAGAAAAAATTGAAACACAAGCAATAAGAGCAGGCACAATACCTGGAGAACATGTAGTAATATTTTCTGGAGTAGATGAAATATTAGAAATAAAGCATACAGCTTTTTCTAAAAAAATATTTGCCAGGGGAGCATTAGATATTGCGTTAAAACTAAGTACAATGCCAATTGGATATTATACGACGGAAGATGTTTTGAAATAAGGGTGGAGGTAATAAATAATGAAAAAAATTAGAATTGGAATAGTAGGTTACGGTAACATAGGCAAGGGTTTGGAATTAGCTGTTAAGCAAAACCCAGACATGGAACTTGTGGCAATATTTACAAGAAGATCTCCTGAAAGTTTAAAAATCAATACACCTGATGTGCCTGTAGTCAGTGTTACAGAAGCAGAAAACTATGTAAATAATATTGATGTAATGATACTTTGTACTGGTTCAGCAACTGATCTTCCTAAACAAGGAGTTCAATTTGCTAAAATGTTTAATACTGTAGATAGTTATGATACACATGCTAAAATACCAGAATACTATGAAAATGTCAATGAAAGTGCCTTATTTTCAGGGAAAACGAGTATAATATCTGTTGGTTGGGATCCAGGATTATTTTCAATGATAAGGATGATTTCAGGAGCTGTATTGCCTGAAGGTAAGGATTATACTTTCTGGGGAAAAGGAGTAAGCCAAGGACATTCAGATGCTATAAGAAGAGTTAGAGGAGTTAAAAAAGGCATTCAATACACTATTCCTGTAGAAAAGGCAATTGAGAGAGTTAGAAGAGGAGAAAATCCTGAGCTCACTACTAAACAAAAACATATAAGAGAATGTTTTGTGGTTGTACAAGAAGGTTACGATAAAAATCAAATAGAAAATGAAATAAAAACTATGCCTAATTATTTTGCTGACTATGAAACGGAAGTTCATTTTATTAGTGAAGAAGAATTTAATAACAATCATACACAAATGCCTCACGGTGGACTTGTTTTAAGAAGTGGAGTTACTGGCAATGAAAAAGAAAATAAACAAGTAATAGAATTTTCACTCAATCTTGAAAGTAATCCAGAGTTTACTAGCAGCGTTTTGTTAGCATATGCTAGAGCAGCATACAGAATGAATATTGAAGGATTAAAAGGAGCAAAAACTGTATTTGATGTTCCTATAGCTTACCTTTCACCTAAAAGGGGTAGTGAGCTTATAAAAAATCTTTTATAAGAAATATTATAATAACTATAATTAACCTGTCATTCTGAAGGCGTAGCCTGAAGAATCTCCCTATGAAATTTGGTGAGATACGCAGTCTCATTCACAAAAATATTTACTCCCTCTTGTCGTATATTTTTGGAATTTGTTGCGAATGACCCACCGCTATTTTTTAGAAAAAACACTCTAAAAAATAGGGTTAGGGCATATTGCACTACCGTTCAGGATGACAAAAATGCGCGTATTGAGGACAAATGTATTAAATTTATTGACAATTTATTTTGATTATGTTATTGTTCTTAAGTCGGAAGTTTGTTTTTGGAGGAAGAAGAAATGATTAAGGTTGCAAAATTTGGGGGTACTTCTTTAGCTGATTCATCCCAGTTTAAAAAAGTATATGATATAGTAAAAAATAATGAAGAAAGAAAATTTGTCGTAGTATCAGCCCCTGGTAAAAGATTTAAGGGTGATAATAAAATAACAGACTTATTATATTTGACATATGCTCATACGAAATATTCAGTTCCATATGATACAGTATTAAATATAATTGAAGAAAGATTTTTAC
Organism: Tissierellia bacterium; assembly: GCA_028709465.1. Lineage (GTDB taxonomy): Bacteria > Bacillota > Clostridia > Tissierellales > Sedimentibacteraceae > Sedimentibacter. The sequence continues at coordinate 16,260 of JAQVWY010000029.1, forward strand.
AAATAAAAGTTGAACTAAATTTATCTGTTGATTTAAAACATGAATTTGAAAAAATTAGAGAACATCTTGAAGATAAATGCAGTGAAGACTATATAGTAAGTAGAGGAGAGTATTTAAGCGCTCTTTTACTGTCTGATTTTTTAGGATGTAGTTTCGTTGATGCCAAGGATATAATATTTTTTAATTATGACGGAACTGTGAACAATGTAAAAACTAATACAAAGATTAAAGAGTTATTAGATGAACATGAAAAGGTAGTTATACCAGGGTTTTATGGCTCCTATCCAGATGGAAGTATAAGGACATTTTCAAGAGGTGGATCTGATATAACAGGAGCAATAATAGCCAGTGCTGTAAAAGCTGACATATATGAAAACTGGACTGACGTATCAGGATTTTTAATGGCAGATCCTAGAATTGTAAAAGATTCTAAACAAATTAAGCATATTACTTATCAAGAGCTTAGAGAGCTTTCTTATATGGGAGCATCTGTATTGCACGATGAAGCTGTTTTTCCTGTAAGAGAAGCGGGAATACCAATAAATATTAAAAATACCAACGAACCTGAAAATCCAGGAACAACTATTATTGGTGAGATGGATATGGAAGAAACCTATGAAAATGAGTATATTATTACAGGTATAGCTGGAAAGAAAAACTTTTCCATATTCTATGTTCATAAAGAGCATATGGCAAATGAAGTGGGTATATTAAAAAACGCCTTAGAAGTATTTGAATCAAGAGGAATCAGTATAGATCATTTACCTTCAAGCATAGATAGTTTCTCAATAGTGCTTCCTTCAGAAAGTGTAGAAAAATTTTCTCATGAAATTGCTGAAGAGTTAAAAATTAAATGCCAAGCGGATACAGTGAAAATATACGATAACTTAAGTCTTGTAGCTACAGTAGGTATTAATATGGCATCTAAACCAGGTATTTCAGCAAAACTATTTTCTGCTCTTGGAAACAATAACATAAATATTAGAATGATTGACCAAGGTTCAAGTGAAATGAATATTATTGTTGGTGTAGAAAATAAGGACTTTGAAAGAACAATAAAAGCAATTTATGAAGCATTTGTAAATTAATATATCATTGATATGAAAAACTAAATCTCCTGTCATTCTGAAGGCGTAGCCTGAAGTGAGATATATTGGGCATTCTTCACTTCGTTCAGGATGACAAAAATTTAATGAGACGCTTGTAAGCGTCTCATTAAATTTTTTGTCATTTTTTTACAAATCCACCTACGGAGGATTTTACATCATTTACTGTAATAAAAGCAGTATCGCTAAAGTTTTTTACTATTTTAATAGCTTCTGAAATTCTCTTTCTCTTAAGCTGTACAAACAATAAATTCTTTTTGCTGTCATTTTTTCCTTTGCCTTCAATTATAGTTACACCAAATCCCTGATCTCTAAGTATGTCTGCAAGTGATTCCCCCTCATTTTCATTTACTACAACCTGTATTGATGACATACCAACTGCTATTTTATTTTCTATGGTTACTCCTATATAATTTCCTAATGCAAACCCACCAGCATACATTAAAATTTTTATTGGATCATCAGATATGTTTGTTAAGACAGAGCTTACAACTATCAACCAAATTAAAATTTCAATAAATCCAAGAATTGCACCAATAACCTTCTCACCTTTATTAATATAAACCAACCTTATTGTAGAAATTGATACTTCAACAATTTTAGCACAAAAAATTACAGCATATAAAATTGGCCCTGACAAGTTCAACAAAAAATCCATAATTTACCCCTTAATAAAATATTTATATTCATAATTATATTACTATTTATTTTAAAATATTGCAATAGTTATTAGAATATTAATGTATTCTTAAATTTATATTGTTAAAAACGATAAAATATTGTAGAATTTAAATATAATAAAGTTAGGTGGTAACAAATGAGATTAAGATATGTACTAGGACAGTATGAATATTTGCAGCAGCATGAAAAAGCAATTACTGAACCTGAAAAAAGAGATTATAAATTAAATGATGTATTTAAAAATCAAAACCCTATACATGTGGAGTTAGGCTGCGGAAAGGGTAAGTTCTTAAGAGAAACAGCCATTAAAAATCCAAATATTAATTATTTTGGATTTGAAAAAAGTGTAAAAGTTGCATATAGATGTGCAAAGTCTGTATTTGAAAATGATCCAGATAATTATTATATAGTATATTCAAATGGAGATATATTAGAGGAAGTATTTGAAAATAAATCTATAGAAAGAATATATTTGAATTTTTCTGACCCATGGCCAAAACCTTCACATTATAAAAGAAGATTGACACACAAAAATTTTCTCCATGTTTATAAGAAGGTTCTGACACATAACGGAGAAATTCATATGAAAACAGATAATAATGATTTATTTGAGTATTCCTTAGAACAATTAAAAGAAGATGATTGGAACCTTTTGTTAGTAACGAGAGATTTGCATAACAGTCCATATATAAAAGACAATGTTATGACTGAATATGAGGAAAAGTTCGTAGAAGAAGGCAGAAAGATAAACAAGCTGATAGCACAAATTAAAATTTAAAGGAATTAATTATTATGCTAAACATAAAAACTGTGAAATATATTGTAATATATCTAATTATTATTAATTTCATTTCATTTATATTGTTCTTTATAGATAAAAAAAAGGCTCTGAAAGATAAGTGGAGAATTAAAGAAAGCACTCTTCATTTAAGTTCTTTTTTAGGAGGGGCATTAGGAAGTATTGTTGCAATGAAAATGTTTCATCATAAAACTAAAAAGATAAAATTCTGCATTATAACAATATTAGCTTTAATATTTAATATACTGGTAGTAGGTACATTTTTTTTCGACTATAAAGGGTTATTTAACAATATATTTTAAAAGGTGGTAATATGAAAAAAATAAGTAAAACAAATGCAATGAGAATATTAGAATCAATGGACATTGAATTTGATTATATGACATATGAATCAGAAGATGGTAAAATAGATGGAGTTTCAGTAGCTCATAAAACTGGGCAAGATCCAGAAACTGTTTTTAAAACACTTGTATCAATAGGCCATAGTAGTGAAATTTACGTATTTTGCATACCTGTGGAATATGAGTTAGATTTAAAAAAAGCTGCTAAAGCTTCAAGTGAAAAAAATATTGAACTGCTTCCCCTTAAAGATTTAACAAAGAATACAGGATACGTTAGGGGTGGATGCTCACCAATAGGTATGAAAAAGCACTATAAAACATTTATAGATGAATCAGCGATGTTAAATGAAAAAATATTAGTAAGCGCGGGATGTATAGGAGCTCAGCTAATATTAAAGCCAGATGATTTAATTAAGGCAGTAGATGCATCCTATGCGGATTTAGTATAGATGGTGTCATCTGATTGATAACCATTGTCATCCTGAACGAAAGTGAAGGATCTCATATGATGAAGTGAGATTACGCAGTCTAATTCACAAAAATATTTACTCCCTATGGTGGTATATTTTTGGAATTCGTTGCGAATGACCTACCACCATTTTTTAGAAAAAACACTCTAAAAAATGGGGTTAGGGCATCTTTGAGGCTACGCCTTCAGAATGACACAAGGTAATTAAATGGGGGGTACTATGTTAAGAATAGAAAATATCAGCAAATATTATAAAATGGGTGAAGTAACTGTTAAAGCATTAGAGGATGTGAGTTTTGAAGTTAAAAAAGGTGAATTTGTTGTAATATTAGGACCAAGTGGCTCGGGAAAAAGCACCCTTTTAAATATACTTGGGGGTATGGATACTCCTTCTAGTGGCAAGGTTTATTTTAACGATGTATTAATTACTAATATGACCAACAAAGAGCTCACTATGTATAGAAGAAAGAAAATTGGATTTGTATTTCAATTTTATAATCTTTTATCCACGTTAACCGCCCGGGAAAATGTAGAATTAGCTGCGGAAATATGCGATGATTCCATAGAGATAGATGATGTAATAGAGTCTGTTGGTTTAAGCGAGAGAATTGACCATTTTCCATCTCAAATGAGCGGAGGAGAGCAGCAAAGAGTTGCAATAGCAAGAGCTGTTGCTAAAAACCCTATGATTTTACTCTGTGATGAACCAACAGGTGCTCTTGATTTTGAAACAGGCATATCCATACTTAAAGTACTTAAAAATGTAAATATTAAATATAATAATACTGTTATTGTAATAACTCATAATTCACCTATAGCTCAAATGGCAGATAAAGTAATAAAAATGAGGAGCGGCAAAATAACTGATATTATTATAAATAGTGACCCTATTCCAGCTGAAAGGATTGAGTGGTAATGAAAAATCTTGATAAAAGGCTTTTCAGACTAATTAAGTTGACAAAAGGACAGTATATTGCTGTTTTATTGATTGTAATTACAGGTATCTTTGTGTTTACAGCTGTAAAAAACTCTGCCTTAAATTTAAATGACACCCTTAATGACTATTATAACAGTACAAATTTTGCAGATGTTTTCGTCACTGCTGTAAGCATTCCCAAAGATATTAGCACAAAATTAATTGGAGAAGCTAACATTGCAGAAGTAGAGGAAAGATTGGTTTTTGACACATTGTTTATAACCGATGATTCAGATAAAAAAGTAAATGTTAGGGTTGTATCTGTCGAAGCTCAAGAAGATAATATTAATAAACTTTTTATGAAAAGTGGAAAGAGATCTCTCACTAGCAAGGATATTATAATTATCGACCAATTTGCTGCAGCAAGAAATATTAAAGTTGGTGATGAAGTTAAGCTTCAAATTAGTGGGAGACAATACTTATTCAAGGTTTCAGGCATTGCATCAAGTCCAGAATATGTTTATATAATGGAAAATGAACAGACTCTTTTACCAGAACCATCAGAATTTGGTGTTGTTTTTATAGAGGAAAGTTATTTAATGAAAATAGCACAAACAAATGGCAATTACAATGAACTAGTGTTAAAGGTTAAAGATGAAAAGAAACTAGAAAAAACAGTTGATTATTTAAAGAGCTATTTAGATAAATACGGTGTTAAAAGAGTAATAAAAAGAGATGAGCAACTAAGTAATAGTATGATACATGAAGAAATAAACGGTCTTGAAAAGGTATCACAATCAATTCCAGTAGTATTTTTATTATTTTCTGGTATTATGTTATCATCAATGCTATCAAGAATTGTAAAAAAAGACAGAACATCAATTGGGGTTTTAAAAGCATTAGGTTTTACAGATATAGAAATAATCATACATTATTTAAAGTATGCAGCATCAATTGGATTTGTTGGGGGATTGGTAGGCTCATTAATAGGAACAGCTCTATCTGGTGGTATGACTAATATATATTTGGACTTTTTTAATATACCTATGCTGACAATTAAAGTATATTATAGTAGAATAGCATTATCTATTGTATTATCCTTAATATTTTGCGTGTTATCAGGCATGTGGGGTATAAGGGGGATAATAAAAATCAACCCAGCCGAATCAATGCTGCCTGAAGCTCCTAAAAAGGGAAAAAGAATATTATTAGAAAAATTTAAATTTTTATGGCGAAGGCTACCATTTTCATGGAAGATAATATTTAGAAATATTTTCAGAGAAAAAAGAAAATTTGTTTTTATAGGAGCTGCAGTAGCAGTAACATGTGGCATGATGATTATGACCTTATGGATGAATGATATAATAGATGTAATGTTCATAAGGCACTACAATGAATTTTCAATTATGGAGTATAATGTTGTTTTTAATAGCTTTAAGGATAAAAAAACAAAAATGGAAGTTGAAAAGTTAGTTAATTCATCTGTAATTGAAGGAAAAGTGGAACTTCCTTTTGAGATTTATAACAAGGATAAATCTAAAATTGTCAATGTAATAGGTCTTGAAAAAAACACAGTATTTTATAATTTTAAAGATATAGATGGTTATGATTTGGAATTGCCTGATGAAGGAATTTTAATTTCATCAAATTTGGCAACATTTTTAAATGTTAATAAGGGAGATAAAATATTATTAAAAAATTTCATTCCTGATAAGGATGACGATTATGTAACTATTAAAGGTATTATTAAGCAAAGTCTTGGTATAAATGGTTATATGAACATAGATTATTTAAATGCAAAGTTTTTAGATATAGGAATAATTAATGGTGTTTACCTTAATTCTAAAGAGGATGTAGAAAGTAAATTAAATTCTATAAAAAACATAAGCTCTATTCAATCGCAAAATGATATGATTGGTATATTTGAAGAATTTACTGGCCTTATTGCAGTCACAATTGGTGTCATGATTATTTTTTCAGGAATATTAGGGTTTGTAATAATGTATAGCATGACGTTGATGAGCATAAATGAGAGAACATTAGAATTTTCATCTTTGAGAGTAATGGGCTTTACCCAAAATGAAATATTTCAAATGATTGTCAAGGAAAATATGATTATGTCTTTATTAGGAATAATAATAGGTATACCTCTAGGCAAATATCTTGTTGATTACTTAAGCAAAACATTTAGTACTGATATTTATACTATGAGTGAACCAATAACCTTACAAGGAATTATTATTTCGATTATTATTACAATAATATTTTTAATATTAGCTCAAATGATGACCTATGTTAAAATTCATAAATTGAATTTTATTGATTCATTAAAAAGCAGAATTTCATAATTCTGTGATAAATGGAGGATTGTATGAAAAAGAAAATAATTTTTTTAATAGGAATTATTATAGCAGTTTTGGCAGTTCTTTTTTCAGTACTTATGAAGGACAAAAATATTAACTTTGGGAATACAGCAAAAGTTAAACTTGGTACAATACAAAAAACAATAGAAGAAACAGGTACAGTATTTTCAAAAAGAGTAAATACTTTTTATTCTGATACAAGTCAAATTGTTAAAACTTTGAATGTTTCAATAGGAAATGAAGTAAAAAAAGGTGATGTAATTCTAACTTATGAAAATAATTATGATTTAGAAATTGAACGTTATAAAAAGCAAATAGATGCTTTGACCGCCGTTTACAATGAATCTGTTAAAGGAGCCGATTTTCAAGAAGTTTCTAATGAAAAATTAAATATTAATACTATAGAAAATAATTTGGAATATGCAAAGAGAAATTTTGAAAAAATAAAAACACTTTATGAAAATTATGTTGTAAGCAAAGCAGAATTAGACGAAGCAGAAAACAATGTAAAAATATTAGAAAATCAATTGCTTGAAGCTAAAAATAACTATGATTTATTGGTTAAAGATGTTTCTTCTAACATAAAGAAAGAATATGAAGCTCAAATCGAAGAAATTATGGTTCAAATTAGTATATTGGAAAAAAGTAAGCAACAAGCATCAATAATTGCAGAATTTGATGGAGTAATAACAGAATTAAATGTACATCAGGGAGGTATGACAAAACCTGGTGTAATAGTAGTTGAAATTCAAGATCAAAATAATTTAGGAATCTATGTAGAGCTTTTAGCTGAAGAAGTTAGTGAAGTAAAAGAAGGTATGCCCCTAGTATTAAACGGAAATTCAACACCGTTGGATTTAGTAGTTAACAGGATTTATCCTAAAGCTTCATCAAAAATTTCCGATTTAGGGGTAGAACAAAAACGTGTAAGAGTTGAAGCGGATTTAAAAGAAAATAAAACTAATCTTAAAATCGGTACTGAAATAGATGTAAAAATAATTATTGAGCAAAAAGATAATGTTCTTTTATTAGATAAGAATTCAGTTTATGAATATGATGAAAAAAAGTATGTAAATATGATGTCTGATGAAAATAAGATAGAAATAGAAGTGACTACAGGCATTGAGGATGAAAATAATATTGAAATAACTTCAGGTTTAAAGGAAAATGATGAGGTTTTAATTAATAATTAATATTATATGGTATAACTTGAATAAGAAACAAGAAATGAGGAGACAAAAATGAAATACGATTTAATAATTGTTGGGGCAGGCCCATCTGGAATTTTTACTGCATTAGAATTAATTAGGAAGAATCCAAGAAAATCAATTTTATTAATAGAAGAAGGAAGCCCTATAGAAAAAAGAAGATGTCCAAAGGAAAAAACAAAGGTTTGTGTAAATTGTAAACCATATTGTCATATTACAACCGGCTTTTCAGGAGCAGGTGCTTTTTCCGATGGAAAACTGTCTTTAAGTCCTGAAGTAGGCGGAGATTTGCCTGAATTAATTGGATATGAATATACACAAGAATTAATAAACTATACTGACAATATATATTTAGAGTTTGGAGCGGATACAAAAATAGAAGGTGTTGATGCTAAAGAAGAAATTAAGGAAATTAGAAGAAAGGCAATTGAAGCGGGTTTAAAGCTTGTTGATTGTCCAATAAGACATTTGGGAACTGAAAAGGCTCAAGACATATATTTTAAATTAGAACAACATTTAATAGAAAAGGGTGTTGAAATTAGATTTGGTACTCAAGCCATAGATGTTATAGTTGAAAACGGTGAAATAAAAGGCGTTATTTTAACGGATGCATTGAAGAAGGAAAAAGAAGAAACAGTTTATTCTGACAAAGTTGTAATTTCTGCAGGAAGAAAGGGCGCTGATTGGCTTAAGTCTATATGTGTGAAGCATAATATATCCCACAGAGCAGGTACAGTTGATATTGGCGTAAGGGTTGAAGTTAGAAATGAAGTTATGGAAAGGGTAAATAATATTTTATATGAATCAAAATTAATAGGTTACCCAGCTCCATTTAAAGATAAGGTGAGAACATTTTGCCAGAATCCTGGAGGTTTTGTGAGTCAGGAAAATTATGATGGAGGATTAGCTGTTGTTAATGGTCATTCTTATAAGGATTTAAAATCAAACAACACAAATCTTGCCATATTATGCTCACATAATTTTAGTCATCCATTTAATGAACCTATTAAATATGGTGCTAAAGTATCAGAATTATTAAATATGCTGGGGGATGGAAAAATTCTAGTACAAAGATATGGTGATATATTAGACGGTAAACGAACTTGGCAAAAAGAATTGTCACGATCAAATGTAATACCAACTCTAGTAGATGCAATTGCTGGAGATATTACTTCAGCTATGCCATATAGAACTATGACTAATATACTAAATTTTATTGAGGCATTAAATACAGTAGTTCCAGGATTTGCTGGAACTGAAACTCTGCTTTATGCTCCAGAAGTGAAATTTTACAGTAATAAAGTAGTGTTAAACGCGGATTTTGAAACAAGTGTTAATAATTTATATTGTTTAGGAGATTCTAGCGGATGGACTAGAGGGCTTATGATGGCATCACTAATGGGAGTTAGGATGGGACAAATATTGGTGAACAAAGAATAAATAAGTAGAAATACGGTTTTATTGATTTTTTAAAATGAGAATATATTGATTTTATTCTCATTTTATTATATAATGTATTTGTTGTTGTTTAATATCATGTATTAGATAACGATTTCATAATATTTATTATAATACAAGAATGGGGGCGTTATTTTGGAATGGTATAACAAAAGTAAAGACGAAGTATTATCAGAGCTTAAGACCAACGAAGATATAGGGCTAAATACTGAAGAAGTGACTTCTAGGCTAGGTACATATGGAAAAAACGAACTAGAAGTGCAGCAAAAGAAAAGTATTTGGTCTAAATTAGCAGCTCAATTTGCAGATTTCTTAATTATTATTTTAATTGTTGCAGCTGGAATTTCTGCATTTGTTGGGGAAAAAGAAGATTCAATTGTTATATTGGCAATAGTTTTAATTAACGCAATATTAGGTATTTATCAAGAGGGGAAGGCAGAAAAATCAGTTGAAGCGTTACAAAAAATGAGTGCACCAAATGCTAAGGTTATAAGAAATGGTAGCCAAGTTGAAATACCTGCATCTGACATCGTACCTGGGGATATAGTTGTTTTGGAAGCAGGAGACATTATTCCAGCTGATTTGAGATTAATAGAAAGTTCAAATTTAAAGATTGAAGAAGCATCTTTAACTGGTGAATCCGTTCCAGTTGAAAAAGATGCAAAAGAAGTAATTAATGGATCGGCAGGCATAGGCGATAGACATAACATGGGATTTTCCAGTACAATCGTAACATATGGAAGAGGAAAGGGCGTTGTTACTGGAACAGGACATAATACAGAAATAGGAAATATTGCTACAAAGATTCAATCCTATGAAGAAGAAGAGACACCTTTACAAATTAAATTAAACCAATTGGGAAAAGTATTAGGAACATTGACAATTGCTATATGCGTAGTAGTATTTTTAGTTGGATTACTGCAAGGCAGAGGTCCTTTAGAAATGTTGTTAACATCCATAAGCTTGGCTGTTGCAGCTATACCTGAAGGCTTGCCAGCAATCGTTACCATAGTTTTGTCAATTGGTATGAATAGAATGGCTTCTAGAAATGCAATAGTAAAAAAATTGTTAGCAGTTGAAACATTAGGTGCAACTTCTGTTATATGTTCAGATAAAACTGGTACTCTTACACAAAATGAAATGACAGTTGTAAAGGCATTTGTTGATGATAAAATATTAGATGTGGAAGGCGGAGGATATGAACCAGTTGGAGCTGTTAAATTAGATAATAATCAGCTCACTATTAATTCTCTTCCAAACCTTAAAAATTTAGCAGCTGGTGGTGCGCTGGCAAATGATGCCCACTTAGATAATTCATCAGGAATATATAGAGTTATGGGGGATCCTACTGAAGGTGCAATAGTAACATTTGCTGGTAAATTAGGACAGACTAAAGAAAACTTGAATAAATCATATCCAAGAATTGAAGAATTACCATTTGATTCAGCAAGAAAGATGATGAGCACATTCCATAAAAATTACATAGAAGGAAAAGTGGTTTCATTTACAAAAGGTGCTCCTGATATTGTAATAAGCAGATGTAATAAAATTGCATTAAATGGAGAAATCATTGAATTTAGTAATGATTTGAAAAAAAGAGTTCTTGAAGTAAACACACAATTTGCAAAATCAGCTTTAAGAGTACTATCAGCAGCATACAAAATTTGGGACGAAGTTCCAAGTCGTATATCTTCTGAATTAGTAGAAAATGATATGATTTTTATAGGTCTTGTAGGAATGATAGACCCTGCTAGACCAGAAGTTAAAGATGCTATTAAAGAATGTAAGACTGCTGGCATAGAAGCAGTAATGATTACTGGAGACTACAAAGAAACAGCTTATGCTATAGCTAAGGATTTAGGCATGGTTGAATCTGAAGAACAGGCAATGATGGGTGCTGAATTAGACAATTTATCAGATGAACAATTAAGACAAGTTGTTAAGAAAACTAAAGTTTATGCTAGGGTATCTCCAGATCATAAGGTAAAAATAGTAACTGCATTGAAAGAAAATGGTCATATAACATCAATGACTGGTGATGGTGTTAACGACGCGCTTGCACTTAAAAAAGCAGATATTGGTGTTGCTATGGGTATTACAGGTACAGATGTTGCTAAAAATACGGCAGAAGTTATTTTAACAGATGATAACTTTGCAACAATTGTTAATGCAGTTGAAGAAGGAAGAATAATATTTAGTAATATTAAGAAATTCGTGTTCTTCTTATTAAGCTGTAATATTGGTGAAATACTTATAGTATTTGTAAGTATATTGTTAGGTTGGCCAGTTCCATTAGTTCCAATACAATTGTTATGGTTAAATTTAGTTACGGACAGTTTCCCTGCGATGGCACTTGGTGTTGAAAAAGCAGAGCCAAATATAATGAATCAACCACCTAGAGATACAAAAGAACCTATACTCGATAAGAGTATGATAGGAGGAATTGTATTCCAGGCAATTGCAATATCTATAGCAGCTTTATTATCATACTATTGGGCAATGAGAACATATGGGGATGGCAATGGTTTAATTCATGCAAGATCAGTTATCTTTACATCATTGATAACAGCTGAATTGTTAAGAGCATTTTCATCAAGATCACAGGATTATACATTGTTTAAAATAGGATTCTTCTCAAATGCAAGAATGAATCAAGCAGTATTTGTTTCATTTGCTTTAACAGTAGCAGTATTATACATTCCATTCTTTAACGAAGTATTTAATGTTGTACCATTAGGTTTAAAAGATTGGGAAATAGTATTAACATTTGCATTTATTCCGTTAATAATAGGTGAACTTTACAAATCACTATTTAAAGGAAAAGATTTAAGTTAATATAAATACTATAAGGGGCTGTGCATTAAGCATGTCATCCTGAACGTCAGTGAGGGCTCTCTCTTAATGCAATAGTCCCTTAAATTATGCAAATAAAACCTTACCTAATATATCTGTAAATTCATGTATTTTATTTAAATCAATTCCACTATAATTAAATGAAATAATTATTTTGTTATCATTCTTGCTAATAATATTTAGAAGTATATTATTAGCAATTGAATCATAATAAATTTGATTTTGATTTTTATTAGTAGTTACTTCACAAACTATTTGAAGTCCAGAATCAGAAGTAATAATATTAATTTTGTCCTTAAATTTTTCCAAGCTGTTAGTAAGGGATAAATTTTTCTTTTTGTATATACGCTTAATTTTACGTATATGTTTTAGCATATATCCTTCCTTCATAAAATTGGCCAATACAAGTTGATCAATTTTAGATGTGGATTGAGTATATCTTGTTTTTATCTTATTATATTTATTTAATAAGTTTTTTGGAATAATCATGTAACTGATTCTTAAAGAAGGCAGCAAAACTTTAGAAAAAGAACCTAAATAAATTACACAATTGTTTTTGTCTATACCTTGAAGGCAGGGAATAGGCATACCTCCATATCTTATTATGGCATCATAATCATCTTCAATTATAAGCCCTTTATTTTTATACGCCCAATCAAGCAGCTCCATTCTTTTGTTCACAGGCATAATAGTGCCCAATGGATATTGATGAGAAGGACTTATATATAATAGTTTTGCATTACTTTTTTTAAGATCTGATATTGGAAAACCATCATTATTAACTTCTATGTGATTAATATCAAATTTATAATCTTCAAAAATATATTCTGCCTTATCGTAGCCTGGTTTTTCAAATGCTACAGAATTATATTCATTACTGATAATACCTATTAATATACCTAATAAGTACTGTATACCTGCACCAATTATTACTTGATCAGATGTGGTATTTCCACCACGCATTGTGTTTACAAAGTTAGCAATTTCATCTCTTAATACAGCTTCACCTTGAATAGAACCACTATTATATATATTGGTGAAATCATCAGTAATAATCTTATTGTAAATACGTTTCCAAATTGAAATTTCAAAACTACCTTTATCAACACCATCATTTAAATAATTTGTATTGAAATCAGAAGATTGAACAGCATGCTCTTTATGTGTTTCATTTTGTCTTATAAAATCATAATCACTTAAGTTACAAACAAAGAATCCCTTTTTGGGGATATTATCTATATATCCTTCAGCAACAAGCTGGCTATAAGCATTTTCAATGGTTGTTTTACTTAATTTTAATGAAGCAGAAGCCTCTCTAATAGAAGGCAACTTGGAATTAGGTTTTATTAAGCCATTGGTTATTTCTGATTTTATATAATCATAAAGTTGAATATAAATAGGAATATTGCTTGTATTATCTATTAT
>JAQVWY010000030.1 GCA_028709465.1 Tissierellia bacterium
TCATGCAATTGAAGTAGCATGGACAAGAGGAAAAATTGAAACAATAAATAATATATTTGGATATACAATTCACAACAATAAAGGCAAACCAACTAATTCAGAGTTTATAGCAATGATAGCTGATAAACTTCGACTTGAGCAAAAAGTATCATAATATAATTTGAGATTTGTCAAACGAATATATACGATTCTGTCATCCTGAACGGAGATTCTTCAAGCTATACCTTCAGAATGACAGGATAATTATGGTTATTCAATAACTATATGTAATTATGAACTGTACTCTTTTGTTTATATGCTTGACAAAAGGTAATAATATTATTACAATTAAGCAAATAAACAAATTACATATAAAGAAAACTATTTATAATGTTTTCTGGGAGGAAATTTTGAATAGTGAAATTACAGTTAAAAGTGAAAAAATTTTTGAAGGGAAAATATTAAATTTAAGGATAGATACAGTAGAATTAGAAAATCAGAAATATGCAAAAAGAGAAATAGTAGAACATAAAGGCGCTTCTGCAATATTAGCTATAAATGATAATGATGAAATTGTTTTAGTAAAACAATATAGAAAAGCTGTTGAAGAATGCTTATATGAACTACCAGCAGGATTATTAAATGTGGCTGAAGAACCAGTAGAATGTGCTTTAAGAGAACTTAAAGAAGAAACTGGATATGAGGCTGAAGAAATAATTAAAATCTTTGAATTTTATTCTTCACCAGGTTTTTCAAATGAAAAAATTACATTATTTAAAGCTACTAATTTAAAGCAAGGTCAAACAAAATTTGATGAAGATGAATTTATTGAAATTTCACATTTTAAAAAAGAAGAAGCAAGGAAATTATTAGAAACTGGACGTATAACAGACAGCAAAACACTTATTGGGTTATTATATTGGTTAAATAATTAAACTGTAATTAAATCTCCTGAACAGGCATATTATTAAATATAGCGGTCAGGAGGTTTTTTAAATGGTAAATAAAACACTAAAGAAATTAATAAATACAGAATACAAAAGATTATTAACTTTAATTATTATATTAATTATTTCCCTTGTATTTTCTGCTTTAATATATGTATCAATTGGACAAGACCACATAATAAATATGAATTATAATTCATTAAATAAATTACCTTTTATGAATATTTTTATACGAATAATGAGAAGAAACATAATATATGGTATTATCATTACATTTATAACATGTATTGGTCTAAGTAAAATTATTTATTTATTTTTTTGCTTCATTTCAATATATTATGGTTTGTCAATTATATACTTAATAAAAATAATGCAATCTGATAGATTGTTACTATTATTTACAATAACTGATTATTTTATATTCTTTCCACTATTATTTTATTTTACATATATATCAATCATTATTTCAAAATATACTAAAAAAACAAAAAATATAGAGACTATTTCCCATAAATTTGATATAATTGTATCTAGTTATATTAAATTATCTGTTAAGTATTTATTAATAGTATTAGCTTATAGCTTTATTTATAGTTTTTATATAATAATATTAGGAAGATTATTGGTGAGATAATGGATAATAAAATTGAAATTTACAAACAATATCTTATATCAAAAAACTTAAGTACTAATACTGTAAATTCCTATATATATGATATAAACGGCTTTACTGAGTACTTGAAGAATGATTATGGAATTGATATTATTAAAACAAAAAAAGCACAAATATTAACATATCTTGTAAATCTTCAAAAACAGGGCAAAAGTTCTTCAACAATTTCAAGAACTATTTCTGCTTTAAAAAATTTTTTTGAGTTTTTAAAAAAAGATAGAATTATTAACGAAAACCCAGCTATGAGCATACATAGTCCAAAACAAATAAAAAAAACACCTTCTATATTATCAGAAAAGGAAATTAATGAGTTGATGGAATTACCTGATAAAAATACATTTAAGGGCAGCCGTGATAGTGCTATATTAGAGCTAATGTATTCATCTGGAATGAGAGTGACAGAATTAATCAACGTTAAATTAAATGATGTAAACATAAATGCTGGTATTATTAAAATTGAAGGTTCAAATGAACGTATCGTACCATTAAGTAATATCACTAAAGATTCTATAACAAATTATATTAATAATTTTAGGAAAAATAAATGCCGTGACATTAATAATTATTTGTTTATAAACAATTATGGAGATCAAATTTCAAGACAAGGTATATGGAAGGTTCTTAAATATTATGAAAAGAAAATAAATTTATCAAGTGAACTTTCCCCTCAAATATTAAGAAATTCCTTTGCAGTGCATTTATTAAAACATGGCGCTGATATTGGTACTGTACAAGAATTAATGGGACATACAACCATAACAGCTACTCAAAGTTATTTGCAAAATGTGGATTTTAAATCCTTAGAAGTTTTTAAAAAAACATTTCCTAGAACATAAGAGAAATAAGAAATATTGGATAGAATAAGGAGCAATATTATGATAAAACGAACAGTGTTA
This sequence comes from Tissierellia bacterium, assembly GCA_028709465.1. GTDB lineage: Bacteria > Bacillota > Clostridia > Tissierellales > Sedimentibacteraceae > Sedimentibacter. The sequence goes on from JAQVWY010000030.1 coordinate 2,496, forward strand.
ATAGTATTAGACAGTGTGGGTGTCGGTGCTTTACCTGATGCTTCATTGTATGGTGACGAAGGTAGCAATACAATAAAAAACATATATAAAAATATTGATAACTTTTCACTTCCTAATTTAGAAAAGCTTGGTTTACTCAATATTAAGGGATTAGAAGACATAAAGAAAAATCAAGAATTTTTGGCTTCAGTTGGCAGATGTAATGAGAAATCAAAGGGTAAGGATACTACAACTGGTCATTGGGAAATAAGTGGATTAATATTAAATGAACCATTTCCAGTATTTCCAAATGGTTTTCCAAAAGAATTTATCTATGAATTTGAAAAGCGTATAGGTCGAAAAACTATTGGAAATTATCCTGCTTCTGGTACTGAAATTATAAAGGTATTAGGTCAAGAACATATTGATACTGGAGATATAATTGTTTACACATCAGCAGACAGTGTATTTCAAATAGCAGCTCATGAAAATGTTGTAACACTTGATGAATTATATAAAATTTGTGAAATTGCAAGAGGGATGCTTAAAGGGGACTTGGGGGTTGGAAGAGTAATAGCAAGACCTTTTATAGGAAATAATGGTGAGTTTACAAGAACAAAGAATAGAAGAGATTTTTCTTTAGCTCCATTTGATAAAACAATGTTAGATTATATTAAAGATGATAACAAAGAAGTATATGCTATAGGAAAAATAGAAGATATATTTGTAAATCAAGGTATAACTAAGTCAGTTCATACGACTAATAATAAAGATGGAATTGAAGCTACAATCAATGCTATACAGGAAGATTTTGATGGTCTAATTTTTACTAATCTTGTTGATTTTGATATGGTATACGGTCATAGAAATGATGTTATAGGTTATGCTCAAGCATTAAAGTATTTTGATGAAAAGCTACCTGAAATAATAAGCAATTTAAAAGATGAAGACATTCTAATAATAACAGCAGATCATGGATGTGATCCCACTACAACAAGTACAGATCATTCTAGAGAATATATACCACTTATAATTTATGGGGAAAAAGTAAAAAGCAATAACAATGTAGGTACACTTGATACTTTTGCATGTATAGGAAAAACTATATTAGATATTTTAAATATTGAAAATAATATAGCAGGATATAGTATAGCAGGAAATATTATATGATTTACCAGGAAATAGACTAAATAACAATTAATTCGACAATCTTTTATCGTATGCAATATTTTAATATGGTTATTATAATTCATAAAAGGAGGTAATTTTTATGAAGAAAAAAATAACCATATTATTTTTTACCATATTATTTATTTTAAATTCTATTAGTATTAACGCTTATGGTATAGAGCCAGATAGTCTAATGTCAAAATCTGCAATACTCATGAACGCAGATAACAGACAAATACTTTTTGAAAAGAACGTCAATGATAAAATGGCTCCTGCAAGTATTACTAAAATAATGTTACTAGTGTTGATTTCAGAAAAAATGGATAACAATGAAATCACTTTAAATCAGGAAATGACTGTTTCAAAAACTGCTGCAGGAATGGGCGGAAGTCAAGTATTTATAGAAGAAAATGAAGTACAAACAGTTGAAAATATGTTAAAAGCCATATGTATGCGTTCCGCAAATGATGCTTCTGTTGCAATGGCTGAATTAATGTATGGTTCTGAAGAAGGCTGTGTTAAAGAAATGAATAATAAAGCCAGTGAATTAGGAATGACAAACACACATTTTGCAAATGTTACAGGATTGCCTGATCCAGATCATTATACGACAGCTTATGATATTGCCCTTATGACTAGTGAGTTACTGAAATATAATTATGTTAATGAATATTTAAATACTTGGATGGATAGTATTTATGTAGGTAAAAACAAAGATATAGAACAAGTATTAGTAAATACCAATAGACTTATTAATAATTATCAAGGTCTTTTAGGAGGTAAAACTGGTTATACATCCGAAGCTAAATATTGTTTGTCTGCAGCAGCAAGAAGAAATGATACTACATTAATTGCTGTGGTTCTAGGCTGTGATGATACTAAAATAAGGTTTGGAGAAGTTCAAAAATTACTTAATGATGGATTTGCTAATTACAGAAATTTTATTTTCCACAAAAAAGGAGAAGTTATAACAAGTTCACCTGTTTATCTAGCTAATTCTGAAACATTTAACGTTGTAAGCAAAGAAAATATAAGCTTTTTTACAAATAGTAATTGTAAAATTGACGATTTTAATTTAGAATATCAAATAGATGAAAATATTAAAGCGCCTTTAACAGAAGACACAATTGTTGGAAAATTAGTATTATCTAAAGATAACCAAGTACTTGGTGAATATGATTTATATCCTGAAAAAGATATAGAAAAAGAAAAACTTATAAAGTTTTACCTTAAAAATGTAATAGGTGAATTTGTAAAATAATGTTGAGGTAGTAATTATGGAATATTCAGTTAATTTAAATATGTTTCAAGGTCCATTTGATTTATTATTTCATTTAATAGAAACTAAAGAAATTGATATATATGATATACCTATTTCTGAAATAACTGAACAATATTTAGAATACCTTGAACAAATGAGACAATTTAATATGAATATTACAAGTGAATTTATTCTAATGGCTGCAACTCTCATAGAAATTAAATCACAGATGTTATTACCTAAAAAAGAAAAGGATGAAGACCCTAGATTAGACTTAGTTAACAAATTACTTGAATATAAACTTTTTAAGGATATGATCGAAAAATTAAAGGAATTTGAAAATGAAAGCAGCTACTATTTTTCAAAGCCCAAAGAAGAAATGTGCTTAACTTCAGATGTTAAAATAGAGCAGCTTTCATTAAATGAATTTAATATATATGAATTATTCAATATTTATTGTTCTTTGATAAAAAATCAAAATGTTAAAATTGAGGAAGAAAAAAGTTATAAAATTTATAAAGAAAACTACAGTGTGAAAGATTGTATAGATTATTTATTGAAAAAAATAAAAAAATACGGACGTATTTCCTTATTTAGTACTTTTAAAGAACAGGACATAATAACAAAAGAGTATATTATTACTACATTTTTGGCAATATTAGAACTATCTAATAAACAAGGTATGAAAATATATCAAAATTATACATATAGCGATATATTAATAACCTATAATTAGAAAGGATTTGAACTATGAATTTAAAAAGCGTTATTGAAAGTTTACTCTTCGCTTGGGGTGAACCATTAAGTGTTTCAGAAATGTCAAGAATACTTAATGTTAAACCATTTGTTATCAATCAAACAATAAATGACATGTTAAAAAGCTACTGTGAGGATATGGACAGAGGCTTACTTATACAAAAATTTGGTAATTCCTATCAATTCACTACAAAAAAAGAAAACTTTGAATACATTCAAACATTGTTACAAACTAGTGTAAATAAAAGCTTATCTTCAGCCGCAATGGAAGTTTTATCAATAATTGCGTATAAACAACCTGTTACAAAGGTGGAAATTGAACTCATTAGAGGAGTAAAATGTAATAATGTAATCAAAGGTCTTGTTGATAAAAAACTAATTAAAGAAATTGGCAAGTTGGATAAACCTGGAAGGCCCTCATTGTATGCTACTACAGATGAATTTTTAAGACATTTTGGATTAAGCTCCATTGATGATCTTCCCGCTTTAAAAATAGATAATGAAGGAGAGAAACAAGCTACCTAAATATTAGCTTATTATTATGAAATTTTTAATGGTAATCATTATTATTATAGGGGGATTACTGTTTATATATATTAATATAAAAGTAAAATTTAAAATAGTTTTAAATTTACATAACGCTACTATTGTTTCAAATATTGTTTTATTTAAAAAAAATGTTGAGATAATTAGAAATATAGACTATAAATTTATATTTAGAATATTTTTCTATGATGTTGGAAATGTAAAAGCACCTCATAAAAACTATTTAAAATATTTTAAAAGTTTTAAATATTTTAAAAAGATATTTAGAATTAATAATTTATCATTGCACGAAGAATGTTTAAACAATAATCGTTCATTAGCAATTGAATTCAATATAGTAAATAAATTTAATAAAAAACCTTTATTAAGCGACTTGAACTGACTCATATCAACTAACAACATATTTTTTATATGTTGTTTTTTTTCGAATAAAGAGAAGCATGACAAGGAATAAATCCATTAAAAAGCAAAAGCATAAATTTAATCTTTTTGGGCAAACTTAATATATATTATTTGAAAGGGGATTTTTATGGCAAGAGATATTGAAAATATAATAAAAGCAACACTAGAAAATATTAATAGTCTTACAGAAAACGAAAAATTAATCAGCAGTAAAATAGAATATGATAATTCTAATTTCTTGGCAATTTCAAGACTTAACATGAACTTTCTAATTGGCGGAAGCGATATTGACAAAAAATTTAGAACTGCAGACTTAAAACCATTTGCTGGTGCTGCCTATGTTAATTTATCTTTAAACCCTCAACTATTGATTTATGAAAGTAAAGATGATGATATAAAAACTATAAGCCTAAGTAATGAAATACCATATTGTAACGATATAGCATCATCCATAGTAAACTTAATATCATTTATTAAAGAAGTAAGGGAGAAAAAAGACTGTGATTCAAAGGTTAAATAAAATTATTTTACTAACAATAGCAATCCTTTTGATTTCAAATTATACATATGCAGCTACATTACCAAATATAGAAGCCGAATCATATATAGCAATTGATGCTAATTCTGGTAGAATCATAAGTGCAAGAAATGCTAATCAAAAGCTTCCCATGGCAAGTACAACTAAAATTATGACTTCTATATTAACAATTGAAAATAATAATAATTTAGATACTATTATAGAAATTACAGAAAAATGTACCAATATTGAGGGGTCAAGTTTATACCTTAAACCAAAACAAAGGGTATCTATTATAGATTTGCTTTATGGTACAATGTTGCGTTCAGGCAATGATGCAGCATTAGCTGTTGCAAATTTTACAGGGAAAAACAGTATTGATAGATTCATAAAAATGATGAATAAAAAAGCTAAAGAACTTGGCGCGTATAACACAAATTTTACAAACCCTAATGGTTTGCATGATGATGATCATTATACAACTGCTTATGATTTAGCTTTAATAAGTCAATATGCAATGAAAAATAATACATTTAGAGAAATATCTTCATCAAAATCATACAAGGCAAATAGTTTAAATACAACTATCTATAATAAAAATAAAGTCGTTCATCAATACTCCTTGGGCACTGGCATAAAAATAGGTTATACTAAAACTGCAGGAAGATGTTTAGTAGCTTCAGCAAAAAGTGAAGATACAGAAATTATTGTTGTTTTGTTAAATGATAATAATTGGTTTAATGATTCATATAAAATATTTGATTGGACGTTTGAAAATTACAAATATACAAAAATAATTGATAAACATCAATATGTTGGAGACGGAATAAATGGTGAACCTATTTTCACATCAGAAGAATTTGGCTATTTACTAACTGAAGAAGAATTAGAAAACATCAAATTTGTTCCGTACTATACTATACCACATATTTCTAATGATCAAAACTTCATTATTAACGGATATTTTGATATTTTTATTGGAGATGAATTGATTCATACAGGAAAACTTATTAGTAGTAAATAGAATGTTAAAAATTGCAAGGGAATCCAAAAAACGCAGAACGTAATGCAGAATTCAGAATGAAGTCTGCATTTCTGCATTACGTGCATTAATTAAAGTTTGCAAAATTACAAAAATATATTATAATGTATGTATGTCTTAAGTAAAGGAATTGTAAAAATGTGTGAAGAGAGACTGCAAAAATTTATAGCAAGTTGCGGCATTGCATCTAGAAGAAAAGCAGAAGAAATGATTTTAAATGGTGAAGTAAAAGTTAATAATATTACAGTAGATACATTAGGTATAAAAATTAATCCAGATAAAGATATTATTACTGTAAATAACAAAACTATTATAAAAAAAACTAATTACATATATATTAAACTTTATAAACCTGTTGGTTATGTAACTACAGTCAAAGATCAATTTGAAAGAAAAACCGTGTTAGATTTAGTTGATATTAAAGAAAGAATATATCCAATAGGAAGATTAGATTATAATACATCTGGTCTTTTGCTTTTAACTAATGATGGTGATTTAGCAAATAAGCTCATGCATCCTAAATATAATATTTATAAAACATATGTAGCAGATATAGAGGGAGCTATTAGCAAAGAATCAATCAATAAATTAAAAATAGGTGTGAGAATTGAAGATTATAAAACTTCACCTGCTAAGGTTAGAATTATTAAAACTGAAGAAGATTTTAAATCAAAAGTGGAAATTAGTATATATGAGGGCAAAAACAGACAGGTTAGAAAAATGTTTGAATCAGTAGGACATAAAGTTAAACATTTAAAAAGAATATCTTTTGGCCAAATTGATTTAGACAATTTAAAACCTGGACAATGGTGTTATTTAAATAATAGTGAAATAAATTTCTTAAAATATCAGGAGGACTACAATGGATAAGTATGGTAAAGTAGTTGATTTTGTTCATTTATTAATTAAAAGTAGTTATGAAAAAACCAACAGCGTTAATTTTGTTGATGCAACTTGCGGTAATGGATTTGATACATTATTTTTATGTAAAGTTGCTGGTAGTTCTGGTCATGTAATGGCTTTTGATATTCAGGAACAAGCAATAGAAAGAACAAAAACCCTTTTAGAAACTAACCTATCCTATAAAAATTATGAAATTATCAAGGATTCTCATGAACTAATAGACATTTATTTAAAAGAGAAAATTGATGCGGCATTATTTAATTTAGGATATTTACCTTACTCAGATAAAAAAGTAACAACAAAACCTGAAACTACAGTAAATGCAATAAATAAATTGCTTCCGTTTTTAAAACCTAATGGAAGAATATTTATTACTAGTTATATATCACATGATACTGGTCAAGAAATCAAGGAAATTAATGAATTTTTAAAAAAATTAAACAAATCTGATTATAATGTAGTTCATATGAAAATTATTAATAAGGACAATTACCCACCTGAATTATTTATTATAGAAAATAATTAATTTAATTAAATGCATGATTAATAATAATAAGTTCATGCATTTTTTTGATTTTTAAATTTATTCTATGCAAATACCATCAATTTTCTTCTAAAGTAACAGAAATATATGATTTAGTGCTAGGTTAGAAACTAAAATCTTAATATTACTTAAATGCAAGTCATGAATTTTTTCATTCATTTGATTATCAAAGTAGAAATAATTCTTGCAAATTAAGATAATTGTGATATGATTTATATATATTCAAAATATTTGGAGGATTTTCTAAATGACTAATAAAAAGCTTTTACAAAACTTAGATTGGTGCAAAGGCTGTGGTGTTTGTGTTAGCTTTTGTCCTAAAAGAGTACTAGAGATAGAAAATGAAAAATGTATTATCGCACGTCCAGATGATTGTATTTTTTGCGGAATGTGTGAATTAAGATGTCCAGATAATGCAATTTACTTACAAGGAGGCAAGTAAGGATGAGTAATAAAGAATATAAATTACTTCAAGGTAATGAAGCTTGTGTAGAAGGAGCAATAGCTGCAGGTATGAGATTTTTCGCAGGTTATCCTATTACGCCCTCTACAGAAATTGCTGAATTATCTGCTCAAAAACTTCCTAAATATGGTGGAAAATTCATCCAAATGGAAGATGAGCTGTCAAGTATGGCTGCAATTATTGGTGCATCCTTAACTGGTATTAAATCAATGACTGCTACAAGCGGTCCAGGATTTTCATTAATGCAAGAGAATTTAGGTTATGCATGTATTACTGAAGTACCATGTGTAGTTGCCAATGTTCAAAGAGGTGGTCCAAGCACTGGTTTACCTACTTCACCGGCGCAAGGTGATGTAATGCAGGCGAAATGGGGAACACATGGAGATCATCCAGTTATAGCTTTAACTCCAAATTCTGTGCAAGAAACATATGAAATTACAATAACAGCTTTTAATTTAGCTGAAAAATATAGAACTCCAGTAATATTATTAATGGACGAAACTGTTGGTCATATGAGAGAAAAATTAATATTAAAAGATCCTTCTGAAATAAAGGTAATAAATAGAAAGAAACCTACATGCAAACCAGAAGATTATGTTGCATATAGAGCTGATGAAGATTTAATACCACCTATGGCAAGCTTTGGTGAAGGTTATAGATATCACGTAACTGGATTAACTCATGATGAAACTGGTTTTCCAACTAATAATAATGAAATATCTGGTAAACTAATTGAAAGACTTAATAATAAAGTTGAAAAAAACATTGGTGAAATGTCCTATTATGAAGAGTATGAATTAGAAGATGCTGAAATTGTCATAGTAGCTTTTGGTGGTGTATCCCGTTCTGCTAAAAGTGCAATTGATGAAATGCGCAGAAATGGTAAGAAGGTAGGATTATTTAGACCAATCACTATATGGCCTATATTAGAGAAACAAATTAATAAAATTTCAGAAAAATCAAAGGAAATTTATGTAGCAGAAATGAATCTTGGACAATATTTTCTAGAAGTTGATAGAATAGCTGGTAAAAAATGTCCTGTTAATAAAATATGCAAAGTTACAGGAGAATTAATAACCCCTAATGAAATAATCAATGCTATATATGGAGGTAAATAATTATGAATGCAAGTGAAATTACAAAAAAATATTATAGAGCAGATAAATTACCCCATATTTGGTGTCCAGGCTGCGGTCATGGCACATTATTGAATACTGTTGTAAGAGCAATTGATAAACTCGGTTTAAATAAGGATGATGTATGTATTGTATCTGGAATAGGCTGCTCATCCAGAGCCTCTGGATATTTAGATTTTAATACATTGCACACAACACATGGCAGAGCTTTAGCATTTGCCACTGGAATAAAGCATGCAAATCCAAAATTACACGTAATAGTAATAACAGGTGATGGTGATGCTTCAGCAATAGGTGGAAACCATTTAATCCATGCAGCTAGAAGAAATATTGATATAACTACTATTTGTTTTAATAATAATATATATGGTATGACAGGTGGACAATATTCACCTACAACTCCAATAGGTGATTTTGCAACTACAGCTCCTTATGGGAATATTGATAAACCTTTTGATTTATGTAATTTAGCTCAAGGTGCTGGTGCATCATATGTTGGGAGAGGTACTGCGTATCATGCTCAATTAATGCAAAAACTTATAGAAAACGGCATTCAAAATAAAGGTTTTTCTTTCGTAGAAGGATTAAGTTTATGTCCTACTTATTATGGTAGAAAGAATAAAAAAGGTAGTGCAGTAAAAATGCATACATTTTTGAAAGATCATTGTGTTGATAAAAAAATAGTAGACAAAAAGCCTGAAATGGCTGAAAACAAAATTATAATTGGTGAATTATACAATAATCAAAAGCCAGAATACACTGACAACTATAAAGTAATTATTGACAAATTTCATAATTATTAATTAAAGGAGATATAATATGTTTCAACGAATTGAAATGAGATTAAGTGGATCAGGTGGACAAGGTGTAATTCTAGCAGCAATAATATTTGCAGATGCTGCAATTGAATACGGTTTAAATGCTATACAGACTCAATCATATGGTCCAGAAGCAAGGGGTGGCGCAAGTAAGTCTGAAGTAATAATTAGTAAAGATGAAATTAAATATCCAAAAGTAATTAACTGTAACATATTGTTGGCTTTAACACAAAAATCCTACGATAAATATGTTGCAACTTTAGATAAAAATGGTATACTTGTAGTAGATAAAAGTGTTAATGTTAATGAAGATGTTTCATATAAAGTATATAAAATTCCTATTATTGAAACAGCAAAAAACAAAATAGGCACTCATATGGTTGCTAATATTGTTTCAGTTGGAGCATTGTATGCTTTATTAGAAGATGGTGTAATAGACATGAAAGCAATTAAAAAATCTATTAGTGAAAGAGTTCCGCCTGGAACAATTGATAAAAACATTAGCGCTTTTGAAGAGGGTATAAAATTAATAAAAGGATGAATAGATGAACAAAACGGATCTTATAAATCTCATTAAAAGCAATTATTATAAATTTAGTAAAGGACAAAAACAAATAGCACAATTCATAATTGAACATTATGATAAAGCAGCATTTATGACGGCTGCAAAAATAGGAGAAACTGTTGATGTTAGTGAATCTACTGTTGTAAGATTTGCTAGCACATTGGGATATTCTGGTTTCCCTGAATTACAAAAAGCATTACAGGTATTAATTAAAAATAAATTGACAACTGTACAGCGTATTAGCCTTGATGAAGATATTAGTGATGATACTGACAAGTTACATAAAAAAATCTTGCGAAGTGAAATTAATAATATGAGATATCTTTTAGAGAATATTGATACCAATGCATTGGATAAGGCTTCTGATATAATTTTAAATGCTAGAAAGGTTTATATATTAGGATTAAGAACTTCTTCTACGTTGGCTAATTATCTTGGTTATTATTTAGACGTTATATTGGATAATGTAAAAGTACTTAATAATATAGGTGTTAATTCATTATACGAAGAAATTATTAGAATAAAGGAAAGTGACGTATTAATCGTCATTAGTTTTCCTAGATATTCTAATAACACAATGGAAGCAACAAAATTCGTTAAAGATCACAAAGCTAAAATTGTAGCTATAACAGATACTGAAGCTTCGCCATTTTATTCTATAGCAGATGTATCATTGTTGGCAAAAAGTAATATGGTTTCCTTTGTTGATTCTCTAGTAGTCCCTATGTGTATGATCAACAGCCTGATAATAAATATTGGGATACAGGAAAAAGATGATATAGTACAATATTTTGATAGACTAGAAGAACTATGGGATAGCCATAGTATTTATCAACATAATAATTAAAATTATAATATATTAATAATATAATTGACATTTTGCCATTTATACTATTAACAAATTCTGTTATTGTCATACTGAACTAATAAAATTTTTCACCTTCAGTTCAAAATAACACAAAAATTTGTTATTAATATGAAGACATTATGTCTTTTTTATAATGAAATTAAATTAATAATTATAAAATTATTGTCTATTTTTAATGAATTAATGGACAATAGGTATTAGAATAAATTTTTGTTGTTTAATTTCACAATTTGTAATATAATAGAAAAGTGACTGAAAAGTATAGAAGATCAGTAAGAATAAAGAAAGGAACACAAGTAACAATGATAATAGCAATAGACGGACCTTCTGGTGCTGGCAAAAGTACTGTTGCAAAACTTTTAAGTAAAAAATTAAATTTTGAGTATATAGATACAGGAGCTATGTATAGAGCATTAGCATATAAGGCTTATATAAATAGTATAAAAATTAGTGAAAAAACAGTAGAAAGAATGCTATGTAATACAAAAATTGACTATTTTAATAATAGTATTTTTTTAGATGATGAGAATGTTGAAAATTATATTAGAAATGACAACATATCTATAATTGCGTCTAATATTTCTAAATTCCAAATTGTAAGAAAAAAAATGGTGGATTTACAAAGATTAATAGCTAAAAACAAAAATGTTGTAATGGATGGCAGAGATATTGGTACTGTAGTTTTCCCAAATGCTGACTACAAATTTTTTATTACTGCTTCTATGGAAATAAGAGCGAAAAGAAGATATGAAGAACTTAAGGAAAAAGGAATAAGTGTAACATATGATAAAGTTTTAGATGATATTAAAGCTAGAGATGAAAATGATGCTAATAGAAAAATTTCTCCTTTAAAAAAAGCTGATGACGCCATACTCATTGATACAACAAATTTGGATATTCAAGAAGCTGTAAATAAAATAATTTCTATAGCATTGGAGGGCTAAATGCTTTATAAAATTGTAGTATTTATTTTAAAAATTCTAGTATTTTTAATTTTTAATGTTAAAACTCATAATTTAGCTGAATTTAATAAGGTAAATAGTAGATTAATTGTATGTGCAAATCATACATCAATGATAGATCCCGTAATATTAGCTGTATGTTCAAAGAGGCAAATTCATTTTATGGGAAAAAAAGAATTGTTTGAAAACAAATTATTAGGGTTTATTTTTGGTAAGTTAGGTGCTTTTCCAGTAGACAGAACTGGAGTTTCTTTATCATCCATCAAAAGTTCTTTAGCAGTATTAAACCAAGAAGAAATACTTGGTATTTTCCCCGAAGGAACAAGAGTAAAAGAATATGATGAATGTAATGCAAAGCCTGGAATAGCTTTAATAGCAAATAAAGCCAAAACTAATATTATTCCTGTTTATATACAGGGGAAATATAAGCTTCGAGGCAAAATAAATGTATATTTTGGCAAAGAGAAAAATTATTTTGAAAATTATACTGGGAAACATAATACTGAAACTTATGCAGAAATTGGTAAGGAAATTTTAAAAGATATTTATAATTTAGGAAATGATAAAATAGATAGTAAAAGCAGATAGGAAGAAAATATGCGTATAGAAAAATCAAAATTCACTGGATTTTGTTCAGGCGTAAAAATTGCTGTTGATAAAGCTAAATTCACATTAGAATCAGAAAAAAAATTATATAGCTACGGTGAAATCATACATAATAAAGATGTAATCAACGAATTAAATGAAAAAGGTCTTATTATAGTAGATGGAATACCTGAAACAAATGATGCCAAACTGCTTATTCGTTCACATGGTGTTGGTAAAGATGTTTTTGACAAGATAAATAAATATAATCTTGAAATAATTGATGCCACATGTGTAAAAGTAAAGAAAATTCATAAAATAGTTGAAGAATACAGCAATAATGGTTATAATATTATTATTGTTGGCGACAAGAACCATCCTGAAGTCTTAGGAATATTAGGCTGGTGCAATAATAAAGCATCTATTATAGAAAGCTCTGAAGCGCTAAATGAATTGACAATAGATAAATCAAAAAAATATTGTTTAGTTGCTCAAACTACGTTTAATACCAAAATATTTGATGATATATTAAATACAATTGAAAACAATAATTTAACGAATATTGTTGTACATAATACTATATGTGATGCAACAAAAAAAAGACAGGATGCATGTTTAGAACTGGCTTCAAGAAGTGATGTAATGCTTATTGTTGGTGGGAAAAACAGCTCTAACACAAAAAAACTTTATGAAATGAGCAAAAAAGTATGTCCAAATACATTTCATATTGAAAATTATAAGGAAATACCTTATAAATATATTGATAAAAATACTAATGTGGGAGTTTCAGCAGGAGCTTCAACTCCTGACTGGATAATTGAGGAGGTTATAAAAATGTCAGAAAATCTAAATGAAATTAATGACATGAATGGAAATCAAGGTGGAACAATGCATGAATTGTTCGAAAACTATGGCGGAGTATCTTATATTAGAACAGGTGAAATAGTTAAAGGAACTGTAATATCAGTTAATCCAGATTCAATATCTGTGAACATTAATTATAAATCTGATGGAATTATCACTAGAGATGAATATTCCTTTGTTCAAGTCCCTGACTTGACTGAAATAGTAAAAGAAGGAGATGCAATCGAAGCTCAAGTTTTAAAAATTGCTGATGAAGATGGCAATGTAGTATTGACTAGAAAAACCATAGAAGAAAAGAAAATATGGGATGATATTGAAAAACTAAAAAATGAAGGTGCTATACTTGATATAAAAATCATTGAAGCTTCACAATACGGCATTTATGGAAAAGTAAACGGTATTAAAGGTTTCATACCATTAAATCAAATATCAATAAAAAAAGATGTTGATCCATCAGGATATGTTGGTAAAAATCTGCAAATAAAAATAATAGACACTAAAAGTAAAAATGGCAGAAAGCAATTAATTCTATCTTCTAAAGCTATCGAAAAAATTGAAAAGCAAAAAAAAGAAGAAGAAGCTTGGGAAAATATTAAAGAAGGCGAAATTTATGAAGGAGAAGTAAAAAATCTTCAAAATTATGGTGCTTTCGTAGAAATCGAAGGAATAGACGGTTTATTGCATATTAATGAAATTGCTTGGACAAGAATAAAACATCCTTCAGAAGTTTTAAAAGTCGGCGATAAAATAAGTGTTAAAGTTAAAAGTATAGATAAAGAAAGTAAAAGATTATCACTTAGCTACAAAGCAACTATTAAAAGCCCTTGGACATTGTTCCTTGAAAAATATGAAAAGGGAGATGTTGTAACAGGCAAAGTAACAAGAATAGTTGAATTTGGAGCATTTGTGTTAATTGACGATATTGAAGGTTTATTGCACATAAAAGACATTGATTGGGCAAGAACAGAAAAAGTAACAGATGTATTAAATGAAGGTCAGGAAGTAACCGCGAAAATATTAAATATTTCTAAAAAAGACAGGCGAGTAAGTCTTGGAATGAAACAGCTTGTTGAACATCCTTTTGATAAGTTTGTAAAAGAACTTAAAAAAGATGATATAATATCAGTAGAAGTTACACGAATACTATTAGATGGTGTCCACGTAAAAGCAGGAGAAAATGTTGACTGTTTTATACCAATTTCTAAAGTATCTTCTGAAAAATTAAGAACACCAGCTCAAGTAGTAAAAGTTGGAGAACAGAAAGATGCTAAAATATTGAATATTGATATGAAAAACAAAAGATTAAGTTTAACTTTCATATTAGACAGCAAAGATGATGAATTCTCAAAAAATGATGAAATAGTATCATATCAATATGAAGATGCTAATTTTACTATTGGCGAATCAATAGGAGATGCACTTGAAGATTTGTTAAAATAAAAATAGATTAGCTATTGATTAGCGATGGATAAGCAATTGATTAGCGATTGATTTAAAATCGTATATCAATTGCTTTTTCTCTATATTTTTCCATTGTTAATCAGAATTAACTTTAGTTAATTCCAATAAGGAGGTAAAAATGATTAAAGATTTTTTATTTGAAATATGTTCAAATCAATTTGTTTCTGGTTTTGAATATTCTAATGGTCATATATTAGAAAAATATTTTGATGCCTTTACAGATTCTTTAGAAAGAGATAAAATTGGAAGTTACATTTTTAAATCAAATGGTACTAAAGATACTAAAATTATGTTAGCTGCCCACATCGATGAGATAGGATTGATGATAACTAGCATATTAGATGGGGGATTTTTAAAATTTACTTCTGTTGGAGGAATAAATGCTGCCTCTTTAGTAGCGCAAGATGTTACTATTTTCGGCAAAGAAAATATATTTGGAGTTATAGGAATTAAACCACCTCATCTAACAAGTGATGAAGAAAGAAAGAAACCAATAAAAATCGAAGATTTATTTATTGATACAGGTTATTCTAAAGAGTATTTGGAAAAAATAGTTTCAATAGGTGATGTGGCTGTAATAAAAAGAGAGCCTATTTCCCTTTGTGGAAGTGTTATGTCAGCAAAAGCTCTTGACGACAGGGCTTGTGTAGCTGTAATGATAGAAACTGCCAAAGAACTTAAAAAAATATCTCATAAAAGTAATATTTACTATACAGCAACTGCACAAGAAGAAACAGGATGTAGAGGCTCTAAAACAGCAGGATATAAGATTGATCCAGATATAGCCATTGTGCTTGATGTTGATTTTGGTATGACACCAGATATGCCTCCTGATACAGCAAGCTTAGGTAAAGGTCCTATAGTTGCAATTGGTGGAAGATTAAATCCAAAACTAACTAAAAAATTTATTGATGTATGCAAAGAATATAATTATAAAATACAATATGAGGCAGTTCCTGCTGCAACAGGTACAGATACCGAATCCTTGCAAATTAACAGAGAAGGTATACCATGTATTTTATTATCAATACCTTTAAGATATATGCACACATCAGTAGAAACAATAGATATTGAAGATGTTAAAAATACTGGTAAAGCAATTGCAAGGTTTATTAATGAAATAGATAATTCTGATTTGGAGGAAATATTATGTTTTTAAAAGAATTAACTGAACTTTGTGGCGTATCAGGTTATGAATATGAGGTTAGAAATTATATAAAAAACAAATTGACAGAAATAGGATGTGAATTCTACGTAGACAAATTAGGTAATGTAATTGCCCATAATAAGGGGAAAAAAACTAAAACAATAATGATATCAGCCCACATGGATGAAGTAGGTTTAATAGTAACCCATATTGATTCTAATGGATTTATTAAATTTAAAAATGTTGGTGGGGTAGACCCTAAAGTTCTTAACTCCAAAGTAGTTTTAATAGGTGAAAATAAAGTTCCTGGGGTTATTGGCTCTAAAGCAGTACATCTCATGAGTCAAGAGGAACGAGGTAAAGCTATTCCAATAGATAAATTGTATATTGATATTGGGGCTGATTCAAAAGATGAAGCAGAAAAGAAAGTTAATATAGGAGATTATGTTGCTTTTAAAAGTGATTATGTTGAATTCGGAGATAATTTAATTAAAGCAAAAGCCTTAGATGACAGAGTAGGCTGTTCTGCAATTTTAGAACTTTTAGCAATGAAACTTGATGTTGATTTTTACGGGGTATTTACTGTTATGGAAGAGGTAGGCTTAAGGGGTGCTATCACAGCAGCCTATGCTTTACAACCTGATTTTGGAATAGTATTAGAAGGTACAGTTTCTGCAGATATGCCGGAAGTTGATGAACATAGTAAATCAACGCTTATTGGCAAAGGAGCAGCACTTTCTATAATTGATAATTCAACAGTATATGATATTGATGCTGTTAGAAATGTTGAAAAAATCGCAAAGGAAAATAATATTCCCTATCAATTTAGGAAATCATCATCTGGGGGAAACGATGCTGGACCAATTCATAAAACAAAGGAAGGCGCAAAGGTTATTGCCATATCAGTACCTTGCAGATATATTCATTCTTCAGTAAATGTTGCAAGTAAAAACGATTATAAAAGTGTTGTAGAACTTACAAAAACTGTATTATTAGAACAATGCAAATAGGAAGGGGATTATTATGGAATTTAACAGTAAATTAATGAAAGATTTATCAAATTGTTTTTCTCCATCTGGAAGAGAAAAAAATGTTAGAGAATTTATTACTAATGAAATTAAAGATTATGTAGATGAAATTAAAGTAGATGCATTAGGTAATTTAATAGCAAGGAAAAAAGGAACAGGTAAAAAAATATTATTTTCTGCCCATATGGATCAAATTGGGTTAATCATTACTCATGTAGATGAAAAAGGGTTTTTAAGATTCTCTAATGTGGGAGGAATTAATGCAAAAGAATTATTAGGATTTAGAGTGGTATTTGATAATGGATATGAAGGTGTAATTTGTTCTGAAAAATTAGAAGAGAAGGAGAAAATAACTTTTAATAAATTATACATTGATGTTGCATCAACTTCTCCTGATTTTGTAAAAACTAATTTTCAAATAGGTGATATGTGTGTGTTTCAATCACAGTATTATGAAACAGAAGAATGCGTAATTTGTAAAGCTGCAGATGATAGAATAGGTTGCTATATACTAATTGAAGCTATTAAGAATTACTCTGAAACAGAAACGGATGTTTACTATGTATTTTCAGTTCAAGAAGAAGTAGGCTGCCGAGGAGCAGTCACAGCAGGTTATGGAATTAACCCTGATATTTGCATTGCCCTAGATGTAACTGCTACAGGTGATTCTTTAGATGGAATAAAAATGGATGTAAAATTAGATGGTGGTGCTGCAATTAAACTTATGGATAAATCACTTATAACACATCCTGAAATAAAAGATCTTCTTACTAATTTAGCAAAAGAAAATAATATAAAATATCAATATGAAGTTTTGGAATTTGGAGGAACTGATGCTGGTGCTATACACACTACTATGTCAGGAGTTCCAAGTGGTGTAATTTCTATACCAACTAGAAATTTACATTCCTGCAGTGAAATATTCCATAAAAATGATGTATTAGAATGTATCAAGCTTGTGAATGCCGTAACAAAACAATAGATATGTTTGTGTCATTACTATGAATACAATAGTTTTTTGTCATTCTGAACCCTAGGTGAAGAATCTCACTTAAACATTTGGGGAAATACTTTACTAGGTTTCAGATTACAAAATTACAAAAATATAATATTTATGTAAATATAGAATAATACCACAAATTATAGAAATACTATAATTTGTGGTATTTTTTATAAACTTGTTCTTGTTAAGGAGGTAACATGAAAATAGGTATACCAAAGGGTTTATTATATAATAATTATCACCCTTTTTTTATAACATTTTTTAGTGAGCTTGGAGCAGAAATAATAACTTCTGTAGATACAAATAAAGACATACTCAATGAAGGGGTAAAATATTGTATAGATGAAGCATGTCTACCCATAAAAATTTTTCATGGTCATGTGTCTTCAATAAAAGATAAATGCGATATTATGCTAATTCCAAGAATTATGCAACTTCATAAAAGAGAATACATTTGTCCTAAATTTTGCGGACTGCCTGAAATGATTTTAAATAGTATTGAAAATATGCCAAGCACAATAAATGAACCAATTTATGCAAGCAGTGAAATGAAGCTTTATGAGTGGGCTTTAAATGCAGGAAAAAGGATAACAAAGGATAGAAGAAAAATAAACAGTGCCTTTAATAAATCTATGAATGTTCAAAATGATCATATTATTGGAATTAATGATAGTAATTATGAAATAAATGTAGCTTTAACTGGACATCCATACAATATTTATGATGATTACATTAATATGAACATAGTAAAAAAATTAAATAGATTGGGTATAGGAGTAATAACTGAGGAATTTACAGATGAAAAAATAAAAAATAGTGAAGTTAAAAAACTGTTTAAAAAACCATTTTGGACTTTTGCGCGAAATAATTATGGCTTTTCAGTAAGTTCTGCTAAAAATACTTCAATTAATGGAATCATTTACATATCTTCTTTTAATTGCGGTATTGATTCAGTAACAGTTGAATTAATTAAATACGAAATAGAGAATTTTCCCTTTTTATTGTTAAAAATAGATGAACAAACTGGAGAAGCTGGATTAAATACTAGAATAGAAGCTTTTGCAGATTTATTAGAAAGAAGGTATCAATATGAAAATAACATTTCCTCACATGGGTAATATATATTTAGCTATTAAAGCTTTATGCGATGGTCTTGGCATTGAATATGTCATACCGCCAATTAATAATAAATTATCTTTAGAAATAGGTTCACTTCATTCCCCTGAAGAAATATGCCTTCCTTTTAAATTAATGATTGGCAACTATATTCAAGCAATAGAACAGGGGGCAGATACAATAATTATTACAGGAAGCTGCGGACCTTGCAGACTTGGTGAATATTGCGAAATGCAAATGAAATTACTAAAAAAGTTAGGATATGATTTAGACTTTATAGTATTAGATTCACCTACAGACATAGGAATCAAAGAATTATATAAAAGAATAATCAAATTAACATCAAATAGTCGAGACAACATATTTAATAAATATAAAGCATTGTTTAATGCTGTTAAAGTAATGAATTTAATTGATGAAATTGAAGCTTCTGCTCACAAATTTGCTGGATATGAAAAAATTAAAGGAAGTTGTAAAAATATATTAAATCAATGTAAAACAGATGCATTAAAATTTGATAAACCTGATGAAATGATAAAAATGCTAAAAAATTATAAAGAAAAAATAAACCATGTATCTATTGACATAAACAAAAATCCCATAAACGTAGGTATCATGGGTGAAATTTATACTGTGATAGAGCCATTCTCAAATTTATATCTTGAAGATAAACTTATGGATTATGGAGTATCAAGCTATAGAAAACTAACTCCAAGCTGGTGGGTTAAAAACACAGCATTGATTCCTTTAAAAATTAATTCTTTAGATATAAAAAGAGCATCAAAAAATTATCTACCTTTAAATATAGGTGGTCATGCACGAGAATGTATAGGTGAAGCAGTTTTATCCTATGAAGAAGGCTATGATGGTGCTATTCAAATATTTCCAATGGGATGTATGCCTGAAATTGTTTCAAAATCTATTTTACCAACAATTTCAAAGGATTTAAATATGCCAATAATGTCTTTAGTAGTGGATGAAATGACTGGAGAAGCAGGATTTATCACTAGAGTAGAAGCTTTTATAGATTTACTAGAAAGGAGAAGAGACAATGTATTACTTAGGAGTTGATGTGGGTTCAGTAAGCACTGATTTAGTATTAGTAGATGAAAAAACAAATGTAATAGAAAAAATTTATTTAAGAACAAAAGGAAAGCCTATTAATGCTATTCAGGAAGGGTTTAAAATACTCAAAAATAAATATGATTCTAATGAAATTAAAGCCGTTGGTACAACAGGAAGCGGAAGACAAATATCTTCAACATTAATAGGTGCAGATTCTGTTAAAAATGAAATTACTGCCCATTCAATAGCAGCCTTAGAAATAAGCAATGATGTTCGTACAATAATTGAAATAGGAGGCCAAGATTCAAAAATCATAACAATAAAAGATGGAATAGTAACTGATTTTGCTATGAACACAGTATGTGCCGCAGGAACAGGATCATTTTTAGATAGACAGGCAGAAAGATTAGATATTCCCATAGAGGATTTTGGAGATTATGCATTAAAAGCAAAAACCTCAGTTAGAATAGCGGGAAGATGTGCAGTATTTGCAGAATCAGACATGATACATAAGCAGCAACTTGGTTATAATGATTCAGAAATTATTCGAGGACTTTGTGATGCCTTAGTTAGAAATTATCTTAATAACATATGTAAGGGTAAAGAAATTGTTCCAAAAGTATTTTTCCAAGGTGGTGTTGCAGCAAATAAGGGTATGAAAAAAGCTTTTGAAAATGCCCTAGGATTTGAAGTCTTTATTCCAGAAAATTTCAATATGATGGGAGCAATAGGGGCTGCATTAATTGCTAAAAGCACTGTTAAGAAAAGAGGCAAAACAAACTTTAAAGGGTTTAATATTTCTGATAGCAAATTTACATCTAACAGTTTTGATTGTGAAGGATGTTCTAACAAATGTGAAGTAGTAAAAATTTCTGAAAATAATAATCCAATAGGTTATTTTGGAGATAGGTGCGGAAAATGGAATAACAAAGTTTTTGATGGTTTAGAAAATTTAGCATAAAGGAGTAGAATATGAAAGATAAGGATATGTATAGTACAAAGGATATTGAAGGTCAAACACAGCAAATGCCTGGAAAGGAAAGCAGAATGGAGCCAGAGCCAATATACGACAATGTTGACTGTAAAGGGTTTGGCAGATTAAAAGGTAAAACTGCTATTATTACTGGGGGGGACAGTGGTATAGGAAGAGCAGTATCAGTTGCATTTGCAAAAGAAGGCTGCAATGTTGTCATAGTATATAATATTGCAGATGATGATGCAAATGAAACAAAAAATGTAATCGAATCCTATAACGGAAATGCATTTTTAATAAAAGGAAATATTAAGGACAGCAATATTTGCAACAAAATAATTGATGATACTGTAAGACACTTTGGAGGTTTGGATATAGTAGTAAATAATGCAGCCGTTCAATTTCCTCAAACAGGATTAGAATTCATTACAGATGAACAGCTTGATGATACGTTTAGAACAAATATTTACTCTATGTTTTATTTGACACGAGCAGCATTACCATATTTAAAAGAAGGTAGTGTAATAATAAACACTAGTTCAGTAACATCATATAAAGGTAATAAGGATTTAATAGATTACTCTTCTTCAAAGGGAGCGGTAACTTCATTTACCAGATCACTTTCTGCTAGTTTAGCAGATAAAAAAATTAGGGTTAATCAAGTTGCCCCTGGTCCAATATGGACGCCACTGATTCCATCTACGTTTACCAAAGAAAAAGTTGGGGTTTTCGGTAAAAACACACCTTTAAAAAGACCTGGTCAACCTGTGGAATTAGCAGAAGCATATATATTTTTAGCTTCAGATGCATCAACCTATATTACTGGTCAAACTATCCATATCAATGGAGGAGATATTATAAATGGATAAATATTAATAAGTTGAATATTTATCTTAAATACAATTGAGATATTGCATAATATACGAGTTTTGAATAAATAAATATTTATGCAAATGAACGTAATTTTATTGACATCTTTTCATGTAAGTGCTAATATAATAATGTAATAATATTTATTTTGGAGGCAAGAAATGAAAAAAATTTTATCAGTTTTTTTAATGTTTCTCATGATTTTAACATTAATGACTGGCTGTGGTAATAATAATACTACAGATAATAGCAATAAAGACACAGAAAACAATGAAAAAATTAAAATGGTTACCAATGCTGAATTTCCACCATTTGAATATTTTGAAGGAGAAAATATCGTTGGTGTTGATGTAGAAATTGCTAAGGAAATTGCTAAAGATTTAGGCAAAGAGCTAGAAGTAGAACATATTGATTTTTCAAGTGTAGTACCATCTGTACAAACAGGAAAGGCTGATTTTGCGGCTGCTGGTATCACTATAACACCTGAAAGATTGGAAGAAGTTGATTTTTCTATTCCTTATGTAGAATCAATTCAACATGTAATTTATATTAAAGGACAAGAGATAAATTCTCTAGACGAATTAAAAGGAAAGAAAATAGGAGTTCAACTAGGGACTACAGGAGATATTTCTATTGCAGATAATATTAATTTAGAAGATGGCGGCTTGTACAATTCAGGAGCCGAAGTTGTACAATATAAAAGTCCTTTAGAGGCAGCTCAAGATTTAATAGCCGGTAGAATAGATGTTGTAGTTATTGATAAATTACCTGCTGAAGAAATTGTAAAAAATAATGGCGATAAAATAGAATCTAAAATATTAGGTGATATAAGTGAATCATATGGCATCGCTGTTAAAAAAGGCGATAAGGAATTGCTAGAGTCAATTAACAAAACTTTGGAAAGATTGATTTCTGAAGGAAAAATTGAAGAATATATAGCTAACCATTCTGAATAAGATTTGTTTAACTTATATATTAAGTGTGATGAAAGGCGCAATTAAATAAGTCGCCTTTTTTATTGCATAATAATAGTTTGACAACCACTAATATATAAAATATGATATATTAAATAACTTTTAAGGGAGGTTAAATTTGGATAATTTAATTAACAGTATTAATAAAACGTTCATAGTTGACGGACGATATAAACTTTTTTTATCTGGTATTAAAAATACAATTTTTATAGCTTTTTTTGCAGCAATAATAGGAATAACAATAGGATTAATTGTAGCAATAATAAAAATAAGCGCTAAAAACAATAAAAAATTAATATTAATTGATAAGATTTGCGGACTTTATGTTACAGTAATTAGGGGAACGCCCGTAGTAGTTCAGTTATTAATTATGTACTTTGCTATTTTTGTTAATGTTAATAATAGTGTATTAGTTGCAATAATTACATTTGGCATTAATTCTGGAGCATATGTAGCTGAAATAGCTAGAGCTGGAATCGATTCAGTAGATAAAGGACAAATGGAAGCTGGATTGTCTCTAGGACTAAACCGCAACAAAACAATGTTTTTTATAGTTTTACCTCAAGCTTTTAAAAACATATTACCTGCACTTGGCAACGAATTTATTTCATTGTTAAAGGAAACTGCAGTAGCAGGATATGTACCGATTATTGATTTAACAAAAGCAGGAGATATAATAAGAACTAGAACTTATGAATCTACGCCTCTATATTTTGTTGCAATATGCTATCTTATAATGGTTGTAGGTTTGACTACAGTTCAAAAAATAGTTGAAAGGAGGTTATCTGAAAGTGATAGAAATTAAAAATCTTACAAAAAAATTCGGAAAAAATATGGTGCTAAATAATGTAAATGTAAAGATAAATAAGGGAGAGAAGGTTGTAATCATAGGTCCTTCTGGTTCTGGCAAAAGCACACTATTAAGATGTATGAATCTTTTGGAAACTCCTACTTCTGGAAATATATTTTTTGAAGGACAGGATATTACAGATAAAAAATGTGATATAAATAAAATAAGACAAAAAATGGGTATGGTTTTTCAAAATTTTAATTTGTTTCCTCATCTCACGGTTATAGAAAATATAACATTAGCTCCCATTAAACTTAACCTTCAAACTAAAGGTGAAGCTGAAGAAAATGCAAAGAAATTATTAGAAAGGATAGGACTATTAGATAAAAAAAATGTTTATCCCGGAAAATTATCAGGAGGACAAAAACAAAGAATAGCAATTGTTCGTTCATTAGCTATGAATCCTGATATCATGCTTTTTGATGAGCCAACATCAGCTTTAGATCCAGAAATGATTGGGGAAGTTTTAAGCTTGATGAAGGATCTAGCGCAAGAAGGAATGACAATGGTTGTAGTTACTCACGAAATGGGTTTTGCAAAAAATGTTGCTAACCGATTAGTATTTGTTGATCAAGGACAAATATTAGAGGAAACCAGCCCACAAGAATTCTTTTCAAATCCCAAGCATGAAAGATCAAAAGAGTTCCTTTCAAAGGTATTATATAATGTTTAAATTTACTTTGTTTTTATGAATAATATACCTATGAGGAAAGACTTCATATTTAATAGAAATCTCATGGGTGGCAAAATATAAAGGAAAAACCGATTTAAACTATATTCTTATTTGAAGTTTAAATCGGTTTATATTTTAAGAATAATATGCTATAATTCTATTAGAAAAGCTATAAAAAAGAAAAAATTCAATATAAATAGAAAATTAAATGGTGATTTTATAACAAGGAGGAGAAGATATGTTAAATCTTAATTTACTTGAAAGAACTGACTTGAATAAAATTGTAGAATGGAATATTAATAAAGGCTCAGATTTTTTGTTGCAATGGTCTGGAATATATAATTATCCTTTAACACTTGAACAAATAGAAAATTATTTAGATAATATTAATAAGGAAAATTCAAATATCAATATTTATAAAATACATATTAACACAGGAGAAATTATAGGAACCATTGAATTACGCGAAATAGATAAAAATAATAAAATAGGAAGGGTAAGCAGGTTTCTAATTGGAGATGAAAAATATAGAGGTAGAGGCATTGGACGTGAAGTTTTGAAAGAAATTATACGTATTGGTTTTGAAGATTTGAGTTTTAATAAGATAACCTTAGGTGTCTTTGATTCTAATCATGCTGCCATCAAATGTTATGAGCATGTAGGATTTAAAAAGGTTGAATTTCTTAAAAATGCAAGAAAATTATCATATGGATATTGTAGTATATATGAAATGGCTATCTCAAAAAAAGAATGGCAAATAATATATAAGATCTGAAAAAAGACAACTGTTTCGCCCCTTGTGTCTTTACTTGTGGCAATAACAATTGTCTTGTCATTTATTAATATGAGCAACAATTATTCATTGTTTAATTGCTTTCTAATTCATCTACTACATTTAATGCTTCAATTAATTCTATATCTTCGTATCTATCTTGGAACGACCTAAGTGCATATTGATTAGTAAATAGTAAAACAGGTCTTTCATAATGGTCAAAAACCAACATGCATCTTGAATTTTGGTATCTTTTCAAAGAGTTTATATCTTCGTTTTTAACCCATCTTGCAACTGAAAAATCCATATTTTCCATTCTTATATCAACATTATATTCATTATTAAGTCTATATTCAAAAACTTCAAACTGCAATACTCCAACGGCCCCTAATATTACTTCATTATATTCATTCTTATATACTTGAATTGCTCCTTCTTGAGCAAGCTGTTCTACACCTTTTTGAAAATTTTTGCCTTTAAGTGAATTTTTAGCGCTTACACGGCTAAATAATTCAGGTGGAAATGTAGGAAGTGGTTCAAAAAATATTTTTTCCTTACCATCAGTTAATGTATCACCAATTTGAAAATTACCTGAATCATAAATTCCTATAACATCTCCTGCAAAAGCTTCATCTACAGTTTCCCTATCATTTGCCATTAAATGAGTAGATTGGCTTAATTTTATTTGCTTTCCAGTCCTAGTTAGTGTAACGTTCATACCACGTTCAAATTTTCCGGAGCAAATTCTTAAAAATGCAAGTCTGTCTCTGTGATTTGGGTTCATATTTGCTTGTATTTTAAATATAAAGCCATTAAAAATTTCATCTGTAGGAGAAATTGTACCAGTGGTTGTTTTTCTAATACCTGGTGCAGGGGACATTTTTAGAAAATGTTCTAGAAACTCCGTTACTCCAAAATCAGCTAAAGCAGAACCAAAAAATACAGGTGATAATTTTCCTTTCTTTACTAGTTCTAAATCAAATTCATTACCGGCCCCATCAAGCAAATCCATTGCACTTCTTAAACTGCTTAAATTTCCAGGAGAAATAACACCATTTAATTTAGTAGAAAAAACACCTTCCTCATCAAGTTTAATAACTTGTTTTTTTCTAAATAGGTGAATTTGGTTTTCTAGTCTGTCATAGACACCTTCAAATTCTTTGCCACAGCCTATTGGCCATGTAACAGCAACAGATTGAATTCCCAATACATCTTCTAACTCTTGAGTTGAATCAAGAGGATCCATAGCTTCTCTATCAAGCTTATTTATAAATGTAAATATAGGAATTCCACGCATGCTGCAAACTTCAAACAATTTTTTAGTTTGAACTTCAATACCTTTTGCTGCATCTATAACCATCACTGCACTGTCAACCGAGGTTAAAATACGATAGGTGTCTTCACCAAAATCATTGTGTCCAGGGGTATCCATTATTGAAATTACCTTATCCTTATATTCAAATTGCATAACTGATGATGTAACTGAAATACCACGTTGTTTTTCTATTTCCATCCAGTCTGATTTTGCAAATTTAGAATTCTTTCTAGCTCTTACAGTTCCAGCTTCACGTATGGCACCTCCATGGAGCAATAACTTTTCCGTTAAAGTTGTTTTTCCCGCATCTGGGTGAGAAATTATACCAAAGATGCGGCGTTTATTTATTAAATCCTTATTATTCATTTAAAATCCTTTCTAAATTATATTATTATTAAGTCAATGAATATACTACTTTGGTATTTTACATCATTTAAGCAAAAATATAAAGAAAAAAATACAAAATATATAGTATTATCATAAATAGTTTTATTAAATTTATTAAATATTATTAATTGCAAAATAATGTGGTATAATATAGGTAATTTTCAAATTAAGTTTTAGATAAG
>JAQVWY010000111.1 GCA_028709465.1 Tissierellia bacterium
TATTCACTGACAGTTTTTTCTGATCTTCCTCTGATAGATAACATATACTCTAAAAAATCACACATTGGAGTAGGGCATAGGTCATTGTAATTTACATACATAATTTTCTCCTTATTGTAAATAAAAACGTCGCAAAATCTTTATAACATTATATACGAAAATAGAAAAAAATTCAAGTTTTTAATTAAAACTCAAAAATATAATTTAGCCTTTAAAACATGCATTTATATATTAATTGCATATTATATAATAATATAATATATGATTATATAATATGAATATAAGGAGGATAAGTTAAATTGAATAGCTATCAAGTCCAAAGATTTAATAATAAATATCATGTATATAATAACTCAAATTTTAACATATATAAAAACGAAGAGTCTATTAGTAATAAATATGGATATATTCAAATTACTATAACTAATTTAGGTAATGTAATTACAACTAATTCCGTTTTAACAATTACTGTAAATAAAAACGGAAATGAAATTTCAGTAATAAGAATGCCACTAACTGAAAACCCTACTTTAATTAAATTACCAATTGCGCATCCAGAAGGTACATTAGCTAAAGGTCAAGAATATTATTTTACTTTGTATAATTTAACAATAGGAAGCGAAGGTTATTATACAATAATTACAAGAAATATTCGTCTTTTTCCAAATATTAAAACTGTGTTTAATTATAATTTGAATAAAAGAATACCTGGTATATCTAATGGCGATCAAATTACAGATATACCGCAGCATCCAAGAGATTGAAAAATTGTGCATAAACAAATTTCTAATATATCATGGTATAGCAAAATTTAATCATTAATGATACAAATGGTCGCCAACATAAATAACTTTTGTTTAAAGCCAATCTAAAGCTTCATTTTAAAGTCATTTTCATCATAATTTTAAAAATGATGATTTAATAAGATTATTTTATATATGAACACAGTATTTTATTAAAATTAATAATATGTCGCAAAATATCTATTTTGCGACATATTATTTGCTTCACTTAAATTAATGCCCTCTATGTCATCACCTGCCATACTTAAGCAAAATCAAACACACTCATTAGATTTGAATAATAAAGTCCTAAAAAATTATTGTTGAATACTCGTCTTTTTATTAAGTGTCTTTATTGATAACGATAATCGTACTATTCTTACCATGGAAATAATAGCGATAATTCCCAAGAAAATCGATAAAGTATTTTTGTCTAAACTATTCCTATTACTAAAATAAGAAATATCAATGAACGGTTTACCTATAAAATCATTGTACAATTCCATCAAAACCATAAAAATCAAAAGATATATATGAGGTTTTCTCCTTTCTTTAAGTGACATGATTTTATCTTTTACATTGCTGTAAATATTAAAAGGCTTTCCGTTATTTTCTCTCTCTAAAATAAGAAGCTCCCGATTTATCATGCCTGATGAGGTGGCAATCTTCCCTCCTCTATTTGCATATGAACGAAACTTTACTCTTCCGATTGAAAACTGGCAAATATTCAATGGCATCTCATAATAGTTAATATCTATATCATCTAAAAAACTCTCATATTCTTTTCTTTGTATATTTGATTTATTGCCTATATAATCTACCGCATATTGATACTGATTAGGTTTGCATTTTTTAAACTCATAAATAAATCTGCCGGCTCCTGATAACTTCAACCCTTCTGTTGCTTTCTCATTCAACCATTTTTCCTGCCCTTCAATGGGACTTAAAAAAACTCTAAATTTCTTGATCATTACTCATCCCTCCGATACTTGTTATTTCCATTCCAAGTTTATATACTTCTTTCATCCTCTCTAACTCTGCTTCTACTTGTTTCTTTCCTAATTCAGTTATAACAAATTCTTTTTTTCGTTCACTTTCAGTTACTTCACATAAAGTAATCCATTTTTTCTTTTCAAGATTGTTAATGGCACCATATAAAGTTCCAGGTCCAAAAATAACCCTTCCATTCGTCTTCTCCTCTACAAATTGCATAACCCCATAACCGTGATTCGGCTTATACATGGCTAACATAATTAGCAAAGCTGTCTCCGTCAATGGAGATTCTAATATTTTATTTTTCAATTTTAAAGGCCTCCTATTACGTATAACGTAGTATCTTTTAGTTTATTATATCGCCTTACGTACTACGTGTCAAGTAGTAAAATAAAAAAATCAAGATTTTCTCTTGACCTTATTATTTCTTTTCTCTATTAATTTAATAATACCGTAGACTTTTAACTATTTGTGCAGAAATTTTTTTTAATATTTTCAAACAGCTTTTTTCTTCCTCTTTGAAGCCTTTTTTTTACTGCCTCATTTGAAATGTTTATCAATGCTGATATTTCCTGTGTTTTCATGTCCTCAACATATGTTAAGTATAAAACATCCTTATAAATTATTGGTAAACTATCAATTTCTGCAACAATCAAATCAAAAGATATTTTTGATAGCACCTTGTCCTCAAGATTTACATCATCTGATAAATTTTCTTCAAAGTCATCAATATCTGCAATATTTTTTTGCTTTTTAAGCATATTGAATGAAATATTTCTTACTATTACAACGACATATCCCTTTGTTCTATTGCTATTAACATCCAATATATTGTCCATATTTTTGGCAATATTAATAAATGCATCATGAACGGCATCTTCTGATAGATAATAATCCTTTAAAATGCTTTTTGCCACATAAAACATTGTATGTCTGTAGTAATTATATATTTGTTCAAATTTACTCTTTTCTTCTTCTGTATCTAATACATTTAAATAAATGAGCATGATTACCTACTACCTCAATATTCTAAGCACTGTTATAACTACTATATTATTTCCAATATTTCATTATCTTGCTAAAAAAAGATTAATTATCTTTTTATTGCAAAACACTATATGCTTGATAATTTTACAACTTTACTTAAATTTCATTATAAAACCACTGAAACTATTAAATAATTTAAATTTTAAATCTATATCCTGCTCCCCATACGGTTTCAATATTTTGTCGTTTTTCAGGATTCGTTTCAAGCTTTTCTCTTATTCTTGCTATATGTACAGTTATAGTTGATGCATCTGATAAAGAATCATAACCCCAAACCCTTTCATACAGACGTTCTTTACTAAATACTCTATTTGGATTCTCTGCTAAAAATAATAGCAAATCAAACTCTTTTTGGGTTAACAAAACTTCATTATCATCTACATAAACTCTGCGATCTTGCTTATCAATAGATAACGCCCCAACTACTAACAACTTCTTTTTAGAACTGTATTTAAACTTTTCATACGTTTTTATATGACTGTTCACCCTTGCTACCAATTCACCCATACCAAAAGGTTTAGTTATATAATCATCAGCTCCCAAGTTTAGTCCTTTAATCTTAAATGTTTCATCAGATTTTGCAGAAACGATAAGTATAGGTATTTGTTTTGAATCGGATATCTCTCTTAATATGTCAAAGCCATTCTTTTCGGGAAGCATTAAATCTAAAATAATTAAATCATAGCTTTCATTTTTAATATATTCAAAACCAGAATTACCATCAAAAGCACATACAACCTCATAACCGCTCATTTCCAAATAGTCTTTCTGAAGCTCTGATATGCTTTTATCATCTTCAATAATTAAAATCCTTTTCATTTTATCACTTCCCCTTTTTTTACTTTTTTTAAAGAAATAATAACCGAGGCTCCCAGACCTTCTTTACTAACTGCCCAAATTCGTCCACCCAAACCTTCGACAATTTGCTTTGCAATGGCGAGATCTAAACCACTTGAGCCCTTAACCTCTCTAGCAGTATCAGCTCTATAAAATCTATCAAAAACATGTGGCAAATCAATCGCATTAATTCCTTTTCCATTATCCTTAAATTCTATTATAACTGATGAATTTGTTTCTCTTAATATTATTTTAAGCTGACCTGTTTGTTTTTCAATACTTCTTTTAGCATTATCCATAATATTTTGTAATACTCTCTTAAATTTTGCAATATCTATAATAACAAAATATGAATTTGAAAGGTTATTCTCAAAAATTATTCTTTTATTTTCCCGTGTGAATTCTTCTGAACTATCTTCCATACAGCTTTCCATGTATTTTACAATATTGACCTTTTCTTTTTCAAATGTCATTTGATTTAAATCCAGCTTAGAATATAACAATAAATCCTCAATCATTGTATTTATCAATTTTGTTTTTTCAATAGCCTTTGATAAGTAGTATTGTTTTTTTTCATCAGTATCTGCAACACCGTCCAGAACTCCATCTATATATCCTCTAATTGAAGTAACAGGTGTTTTAAGATCATGAGATATGCTCGATATTAAAAATTTTCTGTTTTCATCAACTTTTTGCTGATAATATATAGAATTCTTTAGCTGAAGACGTAATTGTTCAATGGCACTCCCAAGCTCTCTAACTTCCCCATATCCCTTATCTGTGATTGCCGTTTCAAGCTCACCAATTCTCAACTTTTCAGTTTCTATTGTTAAATCATTAATAGGCATTATTATGTTTTTCATGTTTTGTTTTTGAACTATTATGCTTGCAACAATAAAGACTATTAAAAAGGTCACAAAAACAAAGATAATAAACGACCAATAATAATCACTAATATTTACAATTTGATTAAGAGTTATTATTCTATAATTACCACCATCTTGCATAGTAAAGCTCTCTGCGTTTATGCTGTATATTTTATTCTCATATTTATAATGTTTTTTTTCAATGCTGAGATTCATCAGCATTTCTTTAACCTCAAGCATTGTAAAATCTTCACTATTATATACAATATCATCGTTCTCCATTACAACAATAGCTGTTTTACCCACCCCCCCAGTTACATGGGATTCATTTAGTAAGTTATAAAAATAAATATACGCAAAACCAAAACAACTGGTAAAAACAATTGTGCCTATAAGAATTAATATATTTTGTGTTAAAAATCTTTGTTTTAAATTCATACAATCATCCTAAATATCTTTTCTTTCAAATAGGTAATAACCTGCTGTAAATAACATTATACCGTAACCCAGTAAAATTAGAAATACCCTAAAAATTTTGCTGAAATTTATATAGCTTCCTAAAATCAATCTATACCAATCAAAAAAAGATGTAAATAAATAACTTTTAATTTGTGGGAAAGCCAAAGTTAATCCATTAAACACTAAAAACACAAAAATAGATAGCATAAAAGTACTTGTTGTCCCTTTTGTAATATTAGAAATCAAAACAACTACTAATGCAAAGATAAAAATCGGCAAGAATGCCATAATGTAAGATATTAATATTTTTAAAAGATTTGGTATGATGCAATTTTTAATTAAAGAGACAATTACTGACAAAACCATTGCAAAAATGAGATTAGCAATTATAAAAGTGGCAATTGCAATAATCTTTCCCAAAAAAACCTTAACTCTTGATGCAGGTCCTGTGAGAGTAAATTTAATCGTATTATCAGTGAATTCTCCGGCAAACAGATCTATACAAATAAATGCAGTAAAAAGAGGAAAAAGAGAATAGCTTAAAATTGTCAAAACCATGATTGAAAATTCTGAGCTTCCTGTTATGCGTATTCCTGCAAAGTTATTTAAAGAATATTCCACAATTGATGCTACAATAACAGATATTATGGTAAATATAAATACTGCAGTTATTTTTTTCTTTTTTGAGATTTTAAACATTTCATTTATATAAACTGCTTTAAGAATCTGCATTTAAATCAACCTCGCTTAAGTAATAGTTCTCCAAAGAAGAATAGTTTTGCAAAATATTATGATTGCTATCAACGCCTATAAGTTTGCCCTTATATAAAATTCCCACTCTGTCACATGTAAGCTCTATGTCATGTATTAAATGGCTGGATATAAAAAATGTTGTTTTTTGCTGCTTTGACAGATTAGTTATTAATTTTCTCATTTCAACCATTCCTTCAACATCTAGGCCATTAAAAGGCTCGTCCAAAATAATAATTTTAGGATTGGACAAAATCGCCATGGCAATACCAAGTCTTTGTTTCATCCCCAAGGAATAATTTTTTATCTTTTCATTTTTATATTTAATAATTCCAGTAACGCCTAAACATTTATCTATTTGTTCTTCATCAACTTGCCTTATAAATCTTCCCCGCAATTGCATATTTTCATATGCTGTTAAATAAGGAAACGGTGTTACATTTTCTATAATGCATCCTACATCTTTCATAGCTCTTTCATAGTCATTTATAATACTGAAACCATTTATTTTAACATCACCTTTATCAGCTTTCATAAGTCCCACCATGATTTTCATCGTAGTTGTTTTTCCTGATCCGTTAGGCCCTAAAAATCCAAATATCTCTCCCTGGTCAATTTCTAAATTAATGTCTTGTATTCCACGATTGTTTTTATACATTTTTGATAAATTTTCAATTACTATTGCTTTATCCAACACTGTTCCTCCTTAAAAATAGCCTTAGGGCGTAAAAGCTAAAGCTATTACACCCTTAACTATTACTCAAATATTCTAACAAAGGTATTTTCAAACCCATCATTATCATTTGAATAAGAGTATCCACTACCATCTTCATCTATTGTAACATTAAATGATACTCTAATATTTTGTGTATCTGTTCTATGGATAATACCAGTTTTATTTTCTCCCTTATCATTTGTATAATGTATTTTTGTAAAATGTATTGATTCATTATAGTTTGAGTAGAAGTCAAAACTCCTTGCATTATCAGCTTCATGCCCTTCATAATAAACTTCATAATATTTACCTTTTACATTGCCATTTTCAACAGAATTTATTTCTACAAATCTTTCTCCAACTTTTACAAAGGAGTTATCTCCTTTTTTTACAATATCATTTTTGTATTTCCCAATATATTTACTATCAAACTCATAGCCTTCTTTGGTATATGTGACTTTTTGACCATCTAAATTTGGAGCTTGAACAATTGTGTTGTTTATATCTTTTATATCAATTGAAAAATCTAAAGAATAAATATGTTCAACACCCTTATCATCCTGTGCAGATATACTCGCAGTAAAAATACCACTTTCCATAATCCCTTCTTCATTTTCAATTGCCTTGCCTGATGCATTTATAAGATATATATTTGATTTAGGATATGGAACATCCATATTCTTTGCATTCCATTCGTCAAGTATTGAATACTTAAAAGCAAAAGAAGTTATAGCATTTACAAGAGGAGGCATTTGTGATTCTGATAAATTTCCTGTGTACATTTTCTT
>JAQVWY010000112.1 GCA_028709465.1 Tissierellia bacterium
TAGAGGAGATTATATCACTAATTTAATTTGCCTTCAAATTGTTATCTTGATTATTATTGCCTATAAATTTGATTTTTGCCAAATTTTAATTAATTATTAACTTAAACTTATCCAGGCTTTATATTTTACATTTTTACTTTAAATATGATCAATTTTCATTTCCTGATTTTTTTAAAAATTTTTACTTATATGACTTGTATGAAATAAGCTTGATAAATATTAGTCATTAGGTTAAAATATAAATACGATATTAATTTTCGGAGGAGATAATGACTAACAAGCAAATGGTTAAAGAATATTTTTTTATAGCTATTGGTACCTTTATAGTAACAATAGGTGTTTATTATTTTTTGGTACCTGAAAATTTAGCAACAGGGGGAGTTTCAGGTTTAGCAATAGTTCTCAATAATTACTTTCCTTTTCCCATTTCAGCTATTAACTTTATATTAAATACAATATTATTAATTATTGGTTTTATTTTTTTAGGTAAAGATTTTGGTGGAAAAACAATTTATTCCGTAATATTGCTTTCTATTTTTATGTTTGTTTTAGAAAAATTTTATCCAACTACAAAACCTGTTACACATGAAATACTGTTAAATTTAATTTGTGGAATAACAATTACTGCTATGGGCCTATCAATAGTTTTTAATCAAAATTCCTCTACAGGTGGTACAGATATTATAGCCAAAATTTTTAATAAATATTTTAATTTTGATATGGGCAAAGGTTTAATGGCAGCAGATATTATCGTAGTTATTTTAGCTTTTTTTACATATGGAATCGAAATTGGAATTATAGGAGCATTCGGTTGGTTTTTTAATGGACTAATCGTTAACCATTTCATAAATGGTTTTTCAATAAAACGAGAGGTTGTAATAATCACACAAAAGCCACTTGATGTTAAAAATTTTATTTTTTCAAAAATTGATAGAGGTGTTACTGTTTATAAGGCTGAAGGAGGATACACAAGTCAACAGAAAGATATAATAGTTACAATAGTAGCAAAAAATGAATATTTTTTACTTAAAAAGAATTTAAAAAATATCGACCCTGAAGCATTTGTTATTGTTAGAAACGTCTTCGAAGTAATAGGACATGGATTCCAAAAATTCTAAGACATTTATAAGATATGGGGACATACCTTCATAGAAGCAACCTGTATAATCTAGTCGTGAAGGAATGTCCTCATATTTTGCAAATCAAATAGAATTGTTTTATTATTTTAAATTACTATTTAACTTTTCCTATGGATAGCATTAAATTTAATAATATACCTACTATGGCTGCTGTAGCAATTGCTGGAAGTTCAATTCCAAACATTGGTATCATGCCACCTTCAAAGCCAAAGCTTCCTCCTAATCCCACTATTAAAATTACAGCTATTACAGCTAAATTTTTTGAACTAAACATATCAACTTTTTTGTCCATCATTATTGTAATTCCTTGAGCTGCAATTACACCAAATAAATAAATCGATAAGCCTCCAATTACAGGATTAGGTATTGAATAAACTACATTAATTAAAGGAGTAAAACATGATATTATCATTGTTAAAACAGCTGCTAGCATTAATACATGTACTGAAAAGTTCTTAGATATTGCCATTGCACTGATATTTTCACCATAATTTGTTCCTGCTGGTCCACCTATAAAACCTGAAATTATATCTCCAATGCCATCGCCGATTAAATTTAAACCTAATTTACTTTCAATATCATATTTTTTGTTTACATTCTTTTTCTTTGCTAAATCATTTACATAAATATCAAGCTGATAAATATGAGCAGTTGATTCTGGAATAGTTGCTATTGCTATTGGCATTATTGCAACTACAGCCATCAAAGAAGGTTTTGGTAATGTAAATATTGGAATACTCAATATTCCAGATGATTTAACCGTATCAAATACTACAAATGGAATATCTGTTATTAATCCTATTATTACTGCAGCAATATATCCAGTAACCATACCAAATAAAATTGGTAACTGGCTTAGTTTACCTTTTAAATATACAGAATACAAAATTGTAGAAATGAGTGTTATTATTGCTATTACCCATGAAAGACTTCCAGCAAATTCTAGTTGACTTTCAATAACACCGGCTGGAACATAAGCTGCATTTGTCATAGCATTAGCTGCTAAAGATAAACCAATAATTATTGCTATACTTCCTGTTACTGTAGGAGGAAGTATTTTATCTATTGTATCTTTACCACTTTTTTGAATGATAAAACCTGCTATTATTGATACAAATCCTGACATTATTATTCCAAATTGTGCAACAGATATTTTTTCATTCAATGTCGCCGCAGCCAATGAGTCAGCACTCATAATAGATGCTATCGCTGCAATATATGCAAAGCTTGATCCATAATAAAGAGGTATTTTTTTACCTGTAATAAATATAAATCCTAATGTAGCTAACCCACTGGCAAAAATCGTGGTTGAAACATGAAATCCTGTTATTAATGCAACTAGTACGGTTGCTGGAAACATTACTACAATTTGTTGTAATGCAAAGAAAAATAATTCAATAACTTGTGGTCGTTCATCTGGTAAATAACCAAATACTTCATTTTTTGTTGTCATATAATCCTCCAAATATTTGATAGGCTCCATCACCAATTTGTTCACTATCTCTAGTCATTATGAACGTGCAAATTAAAATGGATTAGGGCTATAAAAAAATCCTACCACCGGCAGGATTATTAAACTTATGCATAAAAACGCATATGGATATTATAAATCTTGCCGGCATCTCTGTACCGAGTTAAAGATTAATTTTTACAATTATAACATGTACTTATTTTTTCGTCAACTTAAATTACAAATTTAAATCTCACCATCCCTATCGATAGTAAAAATGGGAACACACATGTAAGATATTAGTCTACCAAATATAATCTTAAAGTAATGTTCCCAAATAAAATTTATAATCCTAATTCTTTCTTTAATTTATCTATTTCATCATCTACCATAGTAGAACTACCTGACATATATTTTTCTTCTAATGCATTTGCTTCATCAATTGGTTTAGAATTCAATTCAGCCATTGCATTTGCTTCATCCAGCATCTTATTTGCTTTATTTTCCATTCTTGAAAAAGCATCCATTGCTCCCTGTGTTCTTTTAGTTGTTGCTGAAAGGTCATTGATAGTTTCTTGTGTTTTCGCAACAGCAACTTTAGCTTTTATCATTTCACGACGAGAATTTAAATCTTCAATATCTTGTGTAAGTTTATCATGTAGTTGTCGCATTTTTTCTGCGTTTTCATGGGCTGATACATATGCGGTGTTCAAACCTGCTCCATAGGATTCTAATTTTTTCTTTTTTTCAATGAAAACACGAGCATCTCCTTCGTTATTTGCAAGAAGCGCTTTTTTAGCTAATTCTTCATAATGTTTTACTTCAGCTAGATTTTCATCAACAAGCCTTTTAGTTCTTTTTTCTTCTGCTATAACTCCTGCTGTTTCTTTCTTAACTTCAGCTAAATCATCCATCATATTAAGTAAATATTGGTCAATCATCTTTGCAGGATCTTCCATTTTGTCAATAACAGCATTAATGTTTGCTTTAATAATATCATTGAATCTTGCTAATATACCCATTTTTTACCTCCTAGATTTAAATAAGTTTATTTTATTCTTCATCAGAGTCTTTGTATTTTCGAGCAAGCTCTTCTGCTTCTCCATCTTCAAATTTCTCTAATGGTGTTTCTAAAATTTTTCTCTTTCTTTCTTCTTCTAATTCTTTTTTCTCTTTAGCTTTTTTCCACCAAATAAACAATATAACAATTATTGCAGCTATACCAACAATCATCCAAACATTTATCCAAGGAGATTTTGTTACAGTCATTATTCTTTCTCCAGCTTTATCAAAAGCAAGGCTGAAAAATTCATCTTCTGATAAACTGTTATCATAATAGTATCTATCAATATAGTCTAACAATATATCAGCGGCTTCCATATCAATAACTGTTTTTGCTTGAGTTCCTGCTACGTATCTATCCATATATTGACCAGGATCATATTCAAAAAATACTAAAAGTAGATGGGCTTCATCCTCAAATAGTTCATTATATAAATTACGTGCAAATTCATCTAGTTCTTCAGATGTTGGATTATGAGAGCCATTTACTGTATCTGTTATGTATAGATAAGGTTGAACACCTGTTTTTTCATAAAAATTTTTTAATCCTACTGTTAATTGGCTTGGTTTTTTTATCCAATCTAATTCATCTGTATAATAACCAGTTTCCATTACAGAACCTTTTGGCAATGGTTCACGTTCTATAGTTGATTTAGTTATATTACTTCCTGAGTCAGATGAGCTATAATTCATATTAGAAGCAAAAGATATAATTATCATTAATATAATAAATACTATTATTATAGATATAAAACATCCACAACCGCTTCCGCCACCTCCGCCACCAGGGTAACGACGTCTACTTGAATAAATAGGTGGAATAAAAATAGGTGTACTCCTTCGATACGATCCTCCAAAACCCCCAGTAGGTCTGTGACCGCCGCCGCCAAACATTCCTCCGCCTCGGTTACTTCCTCCAAATGGACTTCCACCGCCAAATGAACCTCCTCGACCGCCTCCAGCAAAGCCTCCGCTCCTACCGCCACTGCTTCTGCTACCACCAAAAGAGCCTCCACTGCTCCTGCCTCCAGAACTGCCTCCTCTTCCCACTATAATATCTCCTTCCCAATAATATAAAAGTGTATTACATTAATAATTATATATTAAATATTTCCAATAATCAATTTAATCTTAATAATTCGTTCTTCTTTTTTCATTTTCTTTTAATATATATATAATTTTATTCTAGCCTTTTGGTTTCCTCAGCATAGCTGGGGGTTTATTGTATATAAAAAAATTGATATTGTAATTAGCAATATCAATTTTTTATTTAATTAGGTCTTCCTATTAGTTTTCCTTTACTAACGGCATAAATATCATCAACTGTCATTTTAAAGCTAACTGTTCTTTTTTCATGTTTAGCTCTTTCTTCTAATTTTGCCTTGTTAAAATCAAGCAAGTCTTTAGAAAATGGTATATTAGCTGTAAATAAATATCTTATAGCACCGTAATTGTCTCTAGCTGGCATCATCTTGCCGGAATTATATTTTGATGGTGCAAATGGTATATCAATAATTCCTCCCTCGAAACCTTTTACTGTTCCTACAGCCAAATCACCTTTCCCTAATTCAAATATTTTATCCATTATGCATTTTGTTTCTGCTTTTATTATATTTATTTCAAATTCCAACTCTTTGCTCATAGCCATTCTTTGACCTGACAACATATTTAAAGTCATCTTTGTAGCTTTAATGCCATTAGCATTTGCTTCCATTGTTGGAATACCTATTGCTTCGTGAGGTGTTTTAACGATTACTTTTGTAGCTCCAGACAAAGATGCAACTGTCGAGCCTAATGATATTATTCCATATGCCTTTGCCTCATCTGCAGGGAATCCTCCCATCCACTGATGCAAAACTGTAGTTAATAAAACATCATTATAACCATACTTATTTAAATATTCCTTTGTTTGTTCTTCTAATGCTCTCATTGCTGCAACATCTTGGATTAAGTTTCCACATTGACCATAACCAACAGTAATATTTTTAACCCCTTGTTCTGCTGCTAATAATGCTTCGATTATCATACATGCGTTAGATGTTGATGGAGGAACTAATGTTCCAGTTAGTGCTCCAAAAGGTTCCCGATTTAATTCGATTCCATTCTCTTCATAAAATCCTACTAATCTATCACAATATTGCCAATCAGCAATTGATTTTTCTAAAGATACATTTTTAGCATAAGGTATATTATAACTTATGCTTCCACCCTCATTGGAAGTCCAACCTGATGCATGTATTATTTCAGCTAACAATCTGGAATCTGGAGTACCATGTCTAGCCTGAACTGGTTTATCTACATTTTCATATATTTTTCTGCATCCTTTGATTCCATAATTAACAGCCGGTAATCCATTTAATAAAGATCTGTTTTCCTTTGTTGATTCATTTATACCTACTTCACATTCACGATATCTGTTTTGCCTAGTATATGAATCTATAGTTGTTGGTAATAAATCCGCTCCGCCTTCCTTTGAAAGAAAATTTAGCAATTCAATTTGTTTATCGATTAAAGCTACGCCTGCTCTAGGTTGTACAAGTGTTACTCCCTCTTTTTTTGCTTTTTTTAAAACAAATGAAAAATTTTTATAATTTGGCACTTTTTTTAAATATTCTATAGATTCATGCAAATTTACTTCTTTACCAGTTGACCAAGATTCTAGTACTTCATTTCGAGTTTTGAAAAACTCTTCATCACATAACTTTTTATTTATTAAATTCATTGCTACTTACGCTCCTAAATTAAACTATTTACATTGCCTTTTTTGTAAAAGACTCATCATAATATAAATCTTTATTTAAATCTTTTATTGCTGTATCTGTTGAAGTTCCTGGTGGATATACTCTGTTAAAGCCCATACTTAAAAATCTTTTATGTACATCTTCCCATTTTTGTTTTCCAACAACTATATTCCCGCCAACATATAGCAATATATCTTTTAAACCTGAATTATTACATTTTTCTCTTAATCCTCTGCAGTCTATTTCTCCTTGACCATATAAAGATGAAACAAATAAAAGATCAGCCTTTGACTCTAATGCAGCATTAACAAAATCTTCTTGTGAAGATAAAACTCCTATATTTACTACATTAAAACCAGCATCTGTTAAAACATAATCTAATATTTTATTTCCTACTGCATGACAGTCAGAACCTATTACACCTAATACTATTATTTTTTTATCCATTTTTCCCTCCGAAATAAATTATTATAGTTATAAATTTAAAAAAACCTCTCGTCTCCTACATATATATCAAAGATATATGTAAGGGACGAAAGGTCTTCGTGGTACCACCCTATTTTACGATAAAAAAAATCGCCTCATTCAAGTCGAATAATACAAAAATTATTTTAACCCTATCCTTATAACGCAGGAATACGTCCTCGTTTACTTTGTTTCAACTTGGAAGCTCTGGAGTGATCATTATATCTATTAACACTGGTTTTCACCAATCACCAGCTCTCTAAAGTTAACTTCAGATATTTTTGTCTCCGTCGTCGCTTAATTCATTGTTTTTATTATACACACACTATTATCCATTGTCAATACATTTTTTTGAAATTTTTTCATCGA
>JAQVWY010000031.1 GCA_028709465.1 Tissierellia bacterium
TACTGTATTTACTATCGAATACTCAGGACGTACAGCAATGGAAGCAGTATATGTATTAACTGGGGTTGAAAAAGGAGTTCCTGAGGTATTTGCTTCCAGATATGATATGCGCTATTTATTAAATGCAGGTGTAAGTTTGTTAGATGGGGAAAAACCAAAACTTGATTTACCACCATTGACTAAACGTAAAATTTTAAAACAAATAGCAGGAACAGAGATAGAACAGTTGTTGAAAGAATATGGAATTATTTAATGACATCTAGTATTAGATAAATAATTAAAATCCCGAATTCAAAAAATCGGGATTTTAATTTATGTATGTTTATTACTCATATTATCACTTGATATATTGGTAATATAATAGAACATCATGCAATGGAGGAGACTTCTGTGAAAGAACAAAAAAATATTAAGTTAGCTTATATTCCTACTATTGAGGAAATGCAATGCTGGTACGAAGATGAATTACGCCGAGAAGCTTCAAAGTTATCGGAATATAAGAATATTAAAAATATAAACGAACAAGGAGCATTTTTTAATACTTTTCGAAAATTTGAAGAAAGGGATGATAAAATTCCTCATGATTTTAAAAAAGATAATATTTATTTCGAAAAATATAAATCTTATGTAGAAGAAGAAACAATAAATATGGGTAAAAAGATACAAGAAATTGAAAATTTTATTGAATATGAAAGGTTTTTTCTTCGTTGGGAAAGGAGAGTAAACAGGGAGGGCAATGATTACAGTCACTATGGGAGTAATTCGGCTACAAGATACCGCATTGATTGCATAGAAAAATTCGAAAGAGAATTACAGTTAATTTTAGAAAGCTCTCCTGAAGCATGGGAGTTTTATTATAAACGTCAATTGATTACTGACATAGGAACCC
Organism: Tissierellia bacterium; assembly: GCA_028709465.1. Lineage (GTDB taxonomy): Bacteria > Bacillota > Clostridia > Tissierellales > Sedimentibacteraceae > Sedimentibacter. The sequence goes on from JAQVWY010000031.1 coordinate 890, forward strand.
AACACCAACAGAATTTGGTAACTGTCCCTTATGTAGTTAAAGCAAAACAAAAAGTTATAGATTCGTTGAATTTAGGTGTTCCTGTATATATTGTAGGGCATTTAGGAAGCGGAAAAACACAATTAGCAACTGAAGCAGCCATAGATTTTACAATTCAAAATAAAATACAAAGTGAACTAGAAGATAAAATGGAAGATTGGTTTTCTGTAAATAAAAATGCAACAGAAAAAAATGCTATTCAAAAATTCAGAGAATTTAATGAAGAAAGAAAACTCCATTATAAGAAAATATTGGCTAATGGTTGTAAAGAGGAAATAGAATCTTTGCAACCGCTATTTATATCTGGTTCACATAATTTAACTTACGAAGATATGTTTGTGGAGAAAACTTTGTCTCTTACAAATAGTTTCTCTCAAGGCTCGTATACAGATTATCTAAATATGATTATAGGTGATTTTTATCAGTGGATGGATGAGCATAAAGAAAGATTGGAGCAGATGACTGATGAAGAACAGTTGCAGCTTAAGATTCAAATATGGAAGAGTTTTTCTGATTTATTGGTAGCGAGTAATAGTAGTTTTGGTACTACAATAAAAAAAATAGAAAGAGAAATTTTAATTGCAGTTAAAGAAGGGCGCCCTGTAATCATAGACGAATTAAATACAATAGCCATGCAAAATTTAATTGCTTTAAATGATATATTACAGCGCCATGCAGGAAGTACAGCTTATATTACAGGAGTTGGTCCTGTTTTAATTAAACCAGGATTTGGATTTATTGGCACAGGAAATCTTTCAACTGAAAAGGTAAATTATGAAGGAACAAATGAATTAAATCCAGCTTTTAAATCACGTTTTGTAACTATTGAATACAATTATGTGCCTCAGAAGGTGACCGGTTCATTAGAAGATCAAGAGTTCCCAGAAAAAAACGAACTTTTTAGAATAATAATAGCACAATTAGCTGATAAAAATGGGAACATTCATATTCCTGATTCCAAGAGAACATTAGAAGAATTATTTCGTTTTTCTCAGTTGTGTAGAGTAACTCAGAATGTTTTTATGGGCAAGTGGAAGGACAATGATATTCAAAAAGATTCCGGGTTGGATGAACCGGAGCTTAAAGAATCTGTATTATCAATCCGTAATATTTTGCATATTTTAGATAATTGGAATCATGGGGAAGAAAAAGACTTAAGCAAGGCTTTATGGGATGGTTTTATTAGTTCAATCACTTATCCTGATGACCAGAACTATATTCTCTCACAAGCGGTGCGCTTTGGTTTTTTTCCAGCAGCTGAAGGATGGAAGGTTAAGGGCATAGGAGAAGCAACCACAACATATGACGAAATTCGTACTCGACCATATCACTATGTTCGCCAATCAGTAGACACTTTAAGCTATTTAGATGTAGTTCATATAGTATTTGGGAAAGGAACTAATAGGAGAATTTTGCCAAAAAAATTAAAAGACAGTTTTGAAACTTATATTGATGATTCACTTAGGATTGATGGGAAAAAGTATCAAAAATTTGACCAACAATTATCTCATTTGGAGCATTCCAAAGATCTGCTTGAATATTTGGAAGAAAATGAAGGAGAAAAGTAAAAATGAATTTATCAATAGACGTAAAATATTTTAAAAATCAGGTAATAGATTTAAGGAAAAAGTTGAATGAGTGCTTGACATATGGGATTTTAGATGACAGCTTTCAAGAACGGTTAGAAAAACTTTTACAAATAGAACAAGAGTTATTAACAGAATTGATCCCTTATTACCGAGTTTATTCAAATAATATCAAAAAGACTTCAATGAAGGTAAATCCCATAAAGCAATTTGGTTCTTTTGACTTTGACAGTTTCTTGCAAAGGGCATTGAGGATTAATGATAATCTTTTCATTATAAGCGGTATAGATGGAAAAGTTCAATTTTTTTATATAGATAGTGCATATAATTCTTATAGTCATAATCAAACTCATGTAGAATGGAGTCCCCCAATTAAAAATATAAAAGAGAGAATTTCATTTATATATAAACTGAATGATAAAGAAATTATGCTTTTAGGAGTCAAAGGAGGATACTATCTGCTTTCAAATAATAACTTTGATGAAATGACTGATATTAACGGACAGATTAGAGTTAAAAAGATTGAAACAGAGCATAATTTTAATGGATTTGGAAGGTGCTTAGCCATAAATGATGGTGTATTTGTAGTGGAAAATGGAGACGAAAAGTTGAATTTATTAGAAACAGTAAAAGAAAAAGATGAATGGAGTCTTATTTTTTATAAAGATATTTATTGCACTATTTCAAATTGGACTGCATTGGAAAAAATAAGTGATGATTATTTTGCAGCTGGAACAAAGGCAGGGGAATTATATTTTATCAAATACGAGAATAGTAAACTTAATATTACTGAAAAAATAAAATGTTTGAATGATGAAATAAGACAAATTAGATGCCTGGAGAATGAAAATGGCAGCATGAGTTCTCTTATAGTTATAGGCAATAATGGACATCTTAAAATTCTTTCTCTATGTAAAGATTCAAAAACCGTAAAAATAGAATTGAATGATTTAAAAGGCAATTTGTTTGACGTTCAATCTAAAAATGGCACAGCTGTAGTTTTAAGTGAAGATGGAATCATATACTTTCTAGAAGAGAATTTCGGTAATTGGTATCTAAATGATGAAGCGGTGATCAAGGATGTATTTTTTACAAATATCCTAAAATTTGATATTTCAAAATATTTGCTAATGGATGTAGAAGGTAAATTAAATATGCTATATATCGATAGGATTGATACACCAAAAGACTTGTGGGAACAGCCACTTTATCAGTAGGAGGAATGAAAATGTATGATTTGGATGAACAAACTCTAATTGAAGAATCTAAAAAACATTGTGATGTATTTTTGCAAAAAGAACAACGCTCCTTAGCTACATTTACAGGAGATCTTGGTTTGATGTATATTCCTGATCCAAAATTAGAAAGATTCCTGTTAGATCCTTCCAAAGGTGTTGTATACTTGCCCCTTCAGAGATTTTTAGATGAAGAATTAGATAACAATCAAATAATGTGGCATATTTACTATGAGCTGGCCTTATACCCTGATTGGAAAAAACAAACTAAAAAATATTTGAATAGAAAAAAAGATTGGCAGAAAGAAATTGATCACATGATAAGCTATATTCTAAACAGGATAAAAAGTGAAGGTTTGGAAAATGACCCCGCATATCAACCTAAAATTATTTCAAATTATGTAAGAAAAGAAATTCTTGACTTGTTATATCTATTGGATAAGCAGACATCTTTTCTAAGAGTTTTACAGATGTGCCCTATATACAGGGATGAGGAAAACTTGGATAAAATTGTATCATATATGAAACAAACAGGTAAAACGGTTGAATCGATTTCTAAAATGCCTAAACATAGAGCTTTTGCGAATAGTTTCTTAATTATTGAATTATATAAAACAAAGCCCAAAATCGAAGGATGTATTGAGAATCCCTTTGACAGAAAAATTTTCAATCAGCCTTTTTTTGATTTTATTCATTATCAATTAGTTAGACAGATAAATAATGATCAAGGAATTATAGAAAGAGATCCATTTATTCGTTCTTTTATATTTCCGATTTTTGAGCAATTGTGGAAAAAAGAAATTGATGATATGGTATTTTGTAAATCAGAAGGACAGAAAAAAGAGCAGGTAAAAGGAAGTGAAAATCCTTTTGAGCAATCTAAAGGAGATGAGATAACAGATTCAATGGAATCTACCCAGGAAGAAGAGAATAAGATTTTTGAAGAAATGTTGGATCAACAGGACCAAATAAGCTCAAACATACAAAATATAATACAGAACAAGGTGGATTTAGAGCGCTATGGGATTAGCCAGGCAGATCAACAATTGTTTCAGTTTTATTCAAATAAAATGAAATCAGAAAGAGAAGAAATGCGACAATTTTGGAAAAAATTAATAGGAGGTGCAAAAAAAGAAATAAGTGTAAAAAAGGATGGCCAAATAAAAGGGAAACTGGATGTGGATAGTTTTATTAATACTTATCCAGATTTTATAGAAGCTGAAAAAAAGGGAAACTATAAAAATCTTCCGATTTTTAATAGGTATTTATTAGAGCCTCAAACAGATATATTGCCTGAAATAATAGAGATTTCCTTTGTGATAGACAATTCAGGATCAATGAATGAATCAAAAATTGAGGCATCAAGAAAAGCTTTGGCGGTTACATTGCTGTCCATTGATGATTTTAATCGATATTTAAAAAGCAATGCAGAGCAGTTGAATCAAAAAGTAGAAGTTTTAAGCGAAACTTGGTTTTTTGGCAGTAAGTTTTATAATGTTAAAGAATTTAATGATAAAAATGCGAAGGAAAAACAAAAAAGTGACATAATTCGTTCAATCGTAAATCTAGATGCAACAGATGGTGCAACAGACGATGCAAGTTGCCTTAGGGAAATATCCGATAGAATTACATCTATGCAGGAAAACCAACTTAAAAATAAAAAACAAATAAAGATAGTATTTGAAATTACAGACGGGGCATCAAGTTTTCCGGGAGCAGCAAAGGAAGCTGTACAGGAGTTGCTATGTAAAAATGTCCAAGTATATGCATTCCAAATAGGAAAAAATAGCGAGGCAAATGAAAAAATCTTTAACTATGTATGGAATGAAGGATTCAAACAACCACACGGAGTAATAATTGGTGAACAAGCAGAAATGCTGCCAAAAGAATTGCTAAAAGCATTGGGGAAAAATATGAAATCTATTTTCTATTAAAAACGACTTTATTTGCCATGTTTATATTAATAATTTGATGTAATATTTTTTTATTTACTACATTGACGGAAGGGTTTAAATATGGTACATTGAACATAGTTCATTTTGGAGGTGATATTATAAATACTATAGTTACATCAAAGGAAGCTATACTTGCTGTAAGCAGAGAGTTTGCTTTGCATCAGGGTCTTCAATCGTTAAATATGCGTAAAATAGCAGAAAAGTGCAATGTATCGGTTGGGTCTATCTACAACTATTTTCCTTCAAAAGCAGATTTGATTGCTGCTACAATACAAGATTTGTGGCATAGTATTTTTCATATAGAAAATAGTCCTAAGAAATTAAATCACTTTACAGACTATGTAAACTGGATATTTGAAAGTGTATATGCAGGCTTAGAAGAATATCCAAATTTCTTTATTGCCCATTCCTTAAGTTTTGCAAACACAGAAAAAGGAAAAGCTCGTCAAGTGATGGAACAATATTTTAACCATATGAAAGATGGATTGTTAAATGCTCTTCAAAACGACAGTGATGTAAAAGCAACTGCATTTTCTGATGATTTTTCAAAATCAAAATTTGTTGATTTTGTTTTTTCTAATTTGCTCACCATGCTTATGAAACAGGAAAACTCATGGGATATATTAATAGAAGTAATCAACCGAACTATATATTAAAAACGATTAATGATGCCTGGAATAAGTTCCGGGCATTTTTCTTGAACAATTTAATTAGATGTATTATAATACTTTTATTATTTAATGTAAAAGAAAATTTTAAATTATATTAGGAGAGTAAAGATGTTTATAAAAATATATTTGTTTTTTTTTATATATGCATTTTTAGGATGGTGCACAGAGGTTGTTTATGCAGCTTTGACTGTAGGAAAATTTATTAACAGAGGATTTTTAAACGGACCTTTATGTCCGATTTACGGATTTGGAGTAATTGCAGTTGTCAATTTCTTAATGCCGGTTAATAATAATCTGTTTTTGCTTTTTGTTGGTTCTATTTTTATAACAAGCGTGATTGAACTTATTACAGGATTTATACTTGAAAAAATGTTCCATCATAAATGGTGGGATTATTCGGACAGGCCATTTAACATTGGCGGGTATATTTGTCCTCTATTTTCATTGATGTGGGGAATTGCATGCCTTATAGTTGTTGATAAAATACATCCTATGGTATCCGAGCTTGTATATTTTATTCCTGATACAGCAGCAATAGCTTTTTTAGCAATTATGTCAATTATTTTATTAATTGATTTGATAGCAACAGTCAATACAATTTTTAAACTCAATAAGAAGTTAGAGCATATAGAGGAATTATCCGCTATGATTAAAAAATCTTCAGATGAGATTGGAGAAAATTTGGCTGCAGGTGCCATGGTTTTAAAGGGAAAAATAGAACATAGAGAGCAAGCAATTGCTGAACTGAAAAAGGCAAATAGGGAACTCCTTGAAGCAAGTATATTTGGACAGAAGCGTTTGTTTAATGCATTTCCAGGTTTGAAATCAACACGTCATAAAGAAGCTCTTAAAGCACTGAAGGATTACGTGCTTAAAAAACAATAAAGAATAAGGAGGCGTTTTATGCAAAACATATTAGATTATATTGATTGGCGCGGTGATATTAGCTTTGAGATAAATGGCTTCAATGAAGTTGATAATTTGATAATGTCTGTATTGTCGTATTTGGAATTTGATAATATTGTTCCAAAAGATAGCGAGCATTCTATATCATTGTCAAAAGCAGCAGAACTATTCAGAAAAACCGCAGATAAAAATCCGTCCGTCGACCATAATAAATTTTTAAAACTAGTTCCGGAACTGCTTGAAAAAGCTGCTTGTTCCAGTCGTTACAGTGATATTCAATTATCATGTTATGAGAAACAAACTGACTATGAACAGTCAAAGCAGTTTTCAGCAGTAGTGTTTTCAATTAATAAGAATCTACATTTTATATCCTTTAGAGGTACTGACGACACTATTATAGGTTGGCAAGAAGACTTCCAAATGAGCTTCATGGATGAGGTTCAAGCACAGAAGCAGGCAGTAATATATATTAACAGGATTTGTTTAAAGCTTCCAGGGAAATTCTATTTTGGAGGTCATTCAAAAGGCGGTAATTTAGCTGTTTATGCAGCTGTTCATGCAGATGAAGGCATCCAGGGACGAATAATCGGAGTGTTTAATAATGATGGACCTGGTTTTCTGACTAATATAATACAAAGCAATGGATATCAGAGTATTATAACGAAGATTATTACATTTGTACCAAAGTCATCTGTTATTGGAATGCTTTTAGAGCATCAAGAAGAATATAGGGTAGTAAGCAGCAATGAAACAGGTATAATGCAGCATGATGCCTTTTCTTGGGAAGTTAAAGGCACTCAATTTGTTTATGAGGATGGTTTAACTAAAAACAGCCTTCTTTTAAATAATACATTGAGAGTATGGCTTAGTCAGTTATCAATAGATGAAAGATCGCAGTTTGTAAATGCCATTTTCGATATAATTCAAGCTACGGGAGCGAAAACTTTCGGTGAATTAACCAAAGAAAAACTGAATGCTGCAGATGCGATGATTAAAACCTATAAAAATACTGACGAGTTAACTAAATTACATATGAAGAAAACAATTGAAATGTTTTTTGCAGAAGGTCATAAGACTATTAGAAGCACAATAAATGACGATTTCGAGCTTATGCTTGAAAAGAGCAAGATGATTAAACAATCAATAGTTAAAAAAGCAGATTTTAAAAAAAATGAGCTGAAACGAAACATTAAAGATAGGATTGACCGTCATTAACCTTATTATTTAGCAGCAAATTATAAAATATAAGAAAATAATAATTATCATGATAAAAAATGGATAATTATTAAGTAACATTTTTTATCCATTTTTTTGATGCTATTCTAGGTATGGAAACTATAGCTTTGATTATATCTTCTAAACTAACTAATGCAATTACCAGCTGTATGGGTAGCTTTAATACAACTGCCCCTAAAAATGCAAAAGGAACACCTATGAGCCATACGGAGCCCATCTCTAAGAACATAGAATATGTTGTGTCACCACCACCTCTAAAAACACCTACTATAGCTGTTGAGTTAAATGTTTTTACAAAAAAGACTGCACCAATAATAAATAGCATACTCTTAGCTGATTGATATAACTCTGTATCTAGATTTCTAAAAATTTTCAATGTTAAATCTGAAGAGATAATCATTAAAAGTCCTAAAATCAATCCTACAGAAGCAGACATAACAAGGAATTTGATGGCATAGTCAAATGCACCTTCTTCATTTCCTTCACCTATTTTGTTTCCTATCATTACAGTGCTTGCATTAGCAAAACCTCTAACTATTACAAAAAATATATTTTGAATGGTAGAAACTATTTGAACAGTAGCAGTAGCTTGTTCCCCTATTTTTGCATATGCAACGGCGTACAGGACTTGTCCAAGAGACCAGAAACCTTCATTAAATACAACGGGAGATGCGGTTTTTAAATATCTTTTGACAAATTCTTTTTCCCATACGAAAAGTTCTTTGAGAGAACCAGCTAAAGGTCCTTTTGAAGAATATACAACATATAAAAGCATAATAATTTCAACAACTCTGGCTACTACAGTTCCTAAAGCAGCACCTTTTACACCCATTGCTGGCAGACCCAATTTTCCGAACATAAAAATATAATTAAGTACCGTATTTGTAATAAAAACTACAATAGATACTCTTAATGGTACTTTTGGATTTTCTGTATTTCTGAAACCAATATTTAAAATAAAGCTTATAGCCGTAATTATATATGATAATGAAATAGTCCTTAAATAATCACTTCCTATTTCAATTAATATTGGAATATCTGTAAAAAATCTCATAAGATATTCTGGGAAAAAAGCTGCAGCTATTGTAAATAGAATACCTAATATGGTACCCATGGATATAGCTAATCCTAGAACCTTTCTGATGCTTAGTACATCTTTTTTTCCCCAATACTGTGCCATAAATGTAGAAGAGCCTGTGCCTATACCAAAGATTATGAGAATGTAAAAAAAGAAAACCTGGTTTGCTAATCCTACCGCTGCAAGACTTGATTGCCCCAAACTGCTTGTCATTAATGTATCCACCATATTTAATGATGAAGATATTAAATTTTGCAGCGCAATGGGAACGGCTATAGACATCATGGATTTTAAAAATAACTTATCTTTCCAAAAATTCATCGAATCCTCCAGAGGTATTAAATATTTATAAAAAAATTTTTGAAAATAAAAAACGACTTCTATAGAAACCGTCATAAAGCCTGTATACAGTATAATTTAAGTTTTATTGTATGTCAACTATTACTATAATAAAAAAGCCTATGTGAAATGAGGTTACCTCAAAACATAAACTTTTTTAACCCCACTGATATTATTATCAGCGTGATAGAATGTTATTGTTTAAGAAACTTTTGGGAAAGGGGAATTCGGATCTGGGAGAGAAGGAGTCTGTTTTTGTAAATAATGAAGAATTAATTCCTCTAGTTTTATAGATTTATTTAATAATCCCTTTGTTCCAAAAAAAACATTGAATTCAAAGAAATAAAAATTACCATCTACTTCAGCAACATCAAAGCCTGCGTGATTAATATCTAATACATTAGCTACCATATCGACAAGAGACAATGCTTTAGACGGAATATTATCATAGGATATAGATCCTCCTTGAGCAACATTATTTTTAAAACTATTTTCTCCTCCAACTCTCCAATAAGAGGCAATAATTTCATCTCCTAAATAGGTAATGCGCATATCTCTATCAATTGGAAGCTTTTCTTGTATATACAAGATATCATTTTTATTACAATATGAACGAAATTGTTTTTTATCTTCGATTAAATCTACTCCATACCCCATGGAACTTTTAACTTCTTTTGCTATAAAAGGAAAAGAAAACATGTCCAAAATATATTCTTGATTAACAGGGGTGTTACCTAATATTTCCGTATAAGGTATATTTTGTGGACATACAGTCATAAGTGCTCTCGTCATTTCTATTTTATTATGACCCAAATGATAGGTACTAATATTAGGAAAGATTTTTTTCTTTAGACCATAAACAAGAGAATTTACCTGCCAGTATTCAGGATACAATATCCAATCTGCTTCTTTTATTTTATCTTTTTCCTTAAAAAAATTTTCAGGTTTAATATAATATGCTTCTTTAATATGAAGCGTTTTCAATGCATTAAAACTAACTAGTTTCATAAGCTTTTCCCTCTGTATAATGATAAATTACAAATAATTTAGAATTATAATCAGATTTTATAAAAAAGTCAACGAATTTTTTGTATCGTGGAAAACTTTTTTATGTGGATACATAAGTGAATATTTTATAAAATATAGTAATTAATTGGCTATGTTATTGATATAATTAAACCTATAGCATATTAAGATAAAACTTAAATGCTATAGGTTTTCATATTTTCTAGTATTAGATATGTTCTTTTTACGATAGTCCCTTTATTATAGAAAACATAGTAATAATTGAACCCATTGTCCATTAAACCAAAAGATAAATTTTAATGACAAATAGCAGATTCAGTTTCTTTATCAAAGAAATGCATTTTGTTTATATCAAAAGCTATTTCAATTTCGCTATCGGATTTAACAATAGTATCAGCAGGAGTTTTATTTATAAGCTTATGTCCATAACATTCAAAATAAACATATATTTCACTACCCATAAGCTCTGTAATTTCTACAGTAGCCTTTGTTTTATAATTACTTAATTCTTCAGTGTTTTTAATCTTTATATCTTCAGGACGAATACCAGCAATAATATCCTTTCCGGCATATGCTTTTAAATTTTTGGCTTTATCACCGCTTAATATAAACTGAAAGTTTCCGTTAAAATCAACAATAATATTTTCGCCTTCAACCTTTACTTTAGCATCAAGAAAATTCATTTGAGGCGCACCTATAAATCCAGCAACAAATAAGTTACAAGGATAATTGTAAAGATTTTGAGGTGTATCAACTTGTTGAATAAATCCATCTTTCATAACAACAATTCTATCGCCCATTGTCATGGCTTCAATTTGGTCATGAGTTACATATACGAATGTTGTTTCAAGTCTTTTGTGTAATTTAATAATTTCAGATCTCATTGCAGTACGCAATTTGGCATCGAGGTTAGAAAGTGGTTCGTCTAGAAGGAAGACTTGTGGATTTCTAACCATAGCTCGTCCCAGAGCAACACGTTGTCTTTGACCTCCTGAAAGAGCTTTGGGTTTTCTCTCTAGAAGATGTTCAATATCTAAAATTTTAGCAGCTTCTGTGACACGTCTTTTAATTTCATTTTTTGGTACCTTTCTAAGTTCCAAACCAAAAGCCATATTTTTATAAACTGTCATATGTGGATATAAAGCATAGTTTTGAAAAACCATTGCAATATCTCTATCTTTAGGAGCAACATCGTTAACGAGTCTATCACCGATATAAAGCTCTCCTTTTGAGATTTCTTCTAATCCAGCAATCATCCTCAATGTTGTAGATTTACCACAACCTGAGGGACCAACAAGAATTATAAATTCTTTATCTTCTATTTCCAAGTTAAAATCTGTAACAGCCTTTACATCACCTGGATAAATTTTATTAATATTTTTCAATGAAATACTAGCCATTGAATCCTCCCATAAGAATTTCTTTTAAATTTTGTCTTATCCTTTTAAGCCAGACATAACAATGCCTTTTACTATATATTTTTGACAAACTATATATATTATTAGGATTGGAATTAAAGCTAACATTGAGCCAGCCATTATAAGGTCATATCTTGTAGAAAATGCATTTCTAAAGCCGGCAAGACCTAATTGTACTGTAAATTTTGTATCTGTATTAAGGTAAATTAGTGGTCCCATAAAGTCATTATATGTTCCTTGGAATAGGAAAACACTTAATGTTGCGATTATAGGTTTGGATAGGGGAACAATAATTGTTGCCCAAATTCTTAATTTACCACATCCATCAATAACTGCAGCTTCTTCCAAATCAATAGGAATAGTCATAAAAAACTGTCTTAATAAAAATATTGAAAAGGCAGTTCCAAATGCAGAAGGTAAAATAAGTGGCCAATACGTATCAACCAATTTTAAATTTGTAAAAAGCATAAATCTAGGAATCATTACAACTGCTCCTGGTATCATCATAGATGAAATGAACATCATAAATAAAAATTTTCTATAAGGAAAATTGATTCTTGCAAAAGCGTAAGCGGCTAAAGAAGAAAATGTTATATTAAAAATAACTACAGGTATTGTTATTTTCATAGAATTTAAAAACATTTCAAAGAATGATATACTACCGGCGTTAAGAACTTGCTTATAGTTTTCCCATTTCCATATAGAAGGGAAAAACTTAGGGGGATAAGCGAATAGTTCTCTCTGGCTTTTGAATGAAGATACCAACATCCAAAAGAAAGGAAGAAGAACAATAAGTGTTGCAAAAATTAATATTGTGTATGATATGATTATTGATTTTTTAGATTGTTTCATAATTGTTTCCTCCTTTATTAAGAATCATATTGAATATTTTTGTTCATAATTCTATCTTGTATTAATGTAACTGCTAAAATTATAAAGAACATTACAACTGACATTGCACAGGCATATCCCATCTTGCCATATTCAAATGCGTTGGCAAATAAATAGTATGATACAGTGTGAGTGGAATAACCCGGTCCACCTTTTGTCATTATAAATACTTCTGTAAAAACTTGAAATGCATCAATAACACTTGTTAGAACTACAAAGTACATTGATGGCATTATTAAAGGTAACTTGATATTTATTAGTTTTCTCCAAGGTGTTATTCCATCTAAAGCAGCAGCTTCATATAGACTTTCTGGTATACCCTGTAAAGCAGATAGTAGAATAAGCATATTGTACCCTGAATGCTTCCATACTGACATTAATGCAATTGAAATAAGAGAAATATTTCTGTCAGACAGCCAACCAATAGGAGAAATATTTAAAAAGGATAATATGTAATTTAAAACACCGAATTCTTTGTTATAAATCCAAACAAATAATAATGCACAAACAACCATTGGCGTCATAACTGGTAGATAAAACATTGTTCTGAAGAAACCAATACCTCTAAGGGGCATATCCATAGCTAAAGCAACAATCAGAGAAACTAAAATTGAAACTGGTACATATAGGATAACCCAAGTAAAGGTATTTTTTAAAGATTCTATAAATATAGGATCCTTAAAAAGTGTTTTATAGTTTTCTATACCTATAAATCTTGGGGCAGTTAAGATACCCCAGTCAAAACCACTTATTACAAAAGAAGCGATAACTGGGTACATTACAAATACTATAAAGCTTATTAAAGCTGGTGCAATAAACATATATCCTGTTAATGCGTCTTTTTTCTGAAGTGTCATATGTTGTAAGCTTTTTTTCTTTGATGTATTAGTTTTGACACTTGCCATTGTGAACCTCCTAGTATAAATTATTTTACCATTATAAATATTATCTCACTATGGTAGCTACCAAAGTGAGATAATATTAGATAATATTTTCATGAATGAATTTTCTATTAAATATTAAGCTTAATTATTAAATAGCGTTTCATTAGCTTTCTTATCTATATTTGCAGCTGCCTCTTCAATTGTTTGCGAACCATCATAAACAAGAGAAAGCTCCGCAGTAATAATAGAGTTATATTCAGCCCATTTACCTGTAGCTAAAGCATCAATTTGTTCTTTATCTCCAATGTAAGCAGTTGAAGCTATGAATGCATCTGCTGGTTCACCAAGTATATCTTTATTATTTACAAGAGATTCATAAAGAGGAACTGATAAACCACTTGCAAGTGTATATCCTAATCCTGTTTCGCTCATTTGGAATGATAAGAAATTAGCTGCGATTTCTTGATTATTTGAGTCTGCATTTATAGCAACATTAGCTGTAATGAAAGGGCTAACTCTTGTTGTTCCTTTAGGAAATTCAACTGCTGTCCACTCAAAATCACATTCACTCAAAAAGCTTGGAACAACCCAACGGCCAGATGGATGCATACCAACTTGTCCAATAATGAATAAACGTTCTTCACCTTCTTCTGTTGTGCCAGGTGCAGGAGCATAACCTTTTTCAATTAGCTGAGATTGTACTGATAAACCTTTAATAGCATTTGGGTCTGATATATTTGATTTTCCATCTTTGAACCATGGTGCATCATAGTTACCCATAAAGTTAATCCAGTCAGCACGATAGTTGTTTACGATAGTACCATATTGAACTGTTCTGCCATTTTCAACTTTAGTAAGCTTTTCAGCAATGTCCATATAATCATCCATTGTCCAGTCAGATGTAGGGATTGGAATTCCTGCTTCTTTAAAAATATCAACATTTATGTACATTACATAGGATGTAAAGTCTTTTGGAATACAGTATTGTTTTCCATCTGCTTTACCATAGTCCATAGCTCCTTCAAACATACCATCAGAAATAGCTGGGTACTTTTCAAGAACATCTGTTAGTTCTTTCATAAGACCTGCATCTGCAAATTCCTTTACACGAGCTTCATTAAGCCAGAAAAGATCTGGTAATGTTTTTGATGCTGCTAATGCTTGAAGTTTTGTATAGTAATCTCCAGGTGTATATACTTGTTCAATTTCTACACCTGGTACTAATTCTTCATATGCAGCAATTAGATCTGCATACATTTGACGTTCATAGTCATCGCCCCAGTGCATGTACGTAATTTTACCAGTAAGTCCTTTTGATGCTTCATATCCATCCCACTTTAAGTCAGCTGGCTTTTCAGTAGTTACTGGAGTTTCTTGTTCTTTTGAAGTTTCAGATTCTTTTGAAGCTTCTGGTGCTTTGCTACAACCAGTAGTTAATGATAACGTTATAGCAAGAGCTAAAATAATACTAATTATTTTCTTCATGAATTTCCCTCCTAAAATAAATGATAACAGACAACAATGGTTAAATTTGTATTTTATTATTAAAATAAAGCCATACAAAAATAAAAATTGTCTTTATTAATATAATAACAATAAAATACAAAAGTGTCAATCTGTTTTAAATTAAATTTGTTAAAAATACTAATTAAAATTTCTACATATTAAAAAGTCAAATTTATTATTTGCATTTTATAACATCCCGTGATAAAATTTTGTTGTTTTCATATTAAAGTAATTTGTACTTAAACTTTATGTATTTATTAAACTTGTTATTAAGGAGATATTATGTTTTTCAAAAGTTATTACAATCCAGGACGCGGTATAGATAAAAATGCTCCGCCGAAAAAAGGATTAGCATTGTATATAGAATTGTTAACTATTGATTTTTGGGGGTTTATTAGTTTAAATATGATATATGTGATCTGTTGTATCCCGATTGTAACTATTGGAGGAGCAACAATAGCATATCATGAGTTGTGCTGTAAGCTCATAAGGAATGAACATGTGTTTACTTTTTCAGATTTCTTTAACAGTTTTAAACATAATTTTAAAAAGGGAGTATTATTTAGTGTAGTTTTATTATTAGTTTTGTTTGATTTGTTTATTATTTATACAAATGCCATTGCATTATTGGAGAATGGATTTGATTCTGAAGGTATAATATTTCTGTCAGTAGGCAGTATAATAAGCATTCTGATAACCTCTTTATTTTCTTATCTTATTCCTATGGTAGCTAATTTAAATTTAAATTTTTTATTTCAACTTAAAAACGCCTTTATATTAATGATAATTGGTGGTTGGAGAACGTTGGCAGTTTCAGTGCTTAATATTGCTGCATTTATTTTAGGATGTACATATTTTCCTTTTTCAGGGATAATACTTTTAATATTTGGTTTTTATATATTAATATTTACAAATTGTTTTTTTACATGGCCTATAATCGAAAAATACGTTGTATTATCACAAAACGAATTATGCGATTAAATAAAATATTGCAAATTTTGGTTAAAGTATATTGCAAAATTTTAATAATTTTGATAACCTTACTTAAGGTTGATTATAAAAAGCTTATTAAATAATGATTACATTGAGGTAAGATATATGAAGAAAAAAACACCCAAATATGTTCAACTTGCAGAATGGATTAAAGAAAAAATATCTGAAGAAGGATTAGAAGAAGGGGATAAATTTTATACAGAACATGCTCTTTCTGAAATGTATTGCGTAAGTAGACAAACTGTAAGAAAAGCGATAAACCTTCTTATTAATGAACAAATTCTTGAAAGCAGACAGGGAAGTGGAACATTTATTTCTTCTCCCATGTATACAAAAAAGAATCAAAGTAAAATAATAGGTGTTATTATTACGTATTTTGATGAATATATATTCCCTAGTATTATAAATGGAATAGAATCTGTAATAAGTGGCAATGGATATAATATGCAACTTGCTAGTACAAGGAATGATGTGGAAAATGAAGCTCGTGCATTAAGAGCAATGATTGATGCCGGAGTTGATGCTTTTATTATAGAACCAACTAAAAGCGCTATTCCTATGCCTAATAGGAATAAATATTTGTATGATGAAATTTCTAATAAAAATATTCCATTAATATTTTTGAATTCTTATTACCCAGAAATGAATTTTCCGCATGTTGCTTTGGATGATGTAGAGGCTGGATATTTAGCAACTAAGTATTTGATAGATAATGGGCATAACAGAATTGCACTTTGTTTAAAATCAGATGACATTCAAGGCCATTTAAGATACAGGGGAGCAATAGTTGCTGCTAATGAAAACAATATCACAATTTCTATGAATAATGTATTATGGTTTACAACGGAAGATATTAAATATTTAGATGATGATAGCGATAGAATACTGAGATATTTAAAAAATAGTACAGCTCTATTTTGCTATAATGATCAGATTTCGGCTAAGATTTTAAAAATTTTGAAGGATAAGGGGTATAAACTTCCAGAAGATTATTCTTTAATAAGTATTGATGATGACAAGCAGGCTGCTGCTTGTTCTCCGCCTCTTACAACAATAGCTCATCCCAAAGAACTTGTGGGAATTGAGGCAGCTAAATCAATTTTTCGTCTTATTTCAGGAGAAAAATTTGATACAAGTATAGATTTTGAACCTAAGTTAGTCATAAGAGATTCAGTAAAAAAGGTTTAACAAAGAAAAAAGCATTTGCAATAGTTGCAAATGCTTTTTTTAATACAAATTTAATAATTTGTATTAAAAGTTGTAAAAAATGTATTCAATTTTGTATTGACGATTATATGAAATCCATTTATAATTAGTATTAATGTTCATTTTACTTTTTATGTAACGAGTAACGGAAGCAAATTAATTATTAGGAGGTATTTATCATGCTTGTAAACAGCGTAGAAAAACTTATGAATATAGATATAGAAAGAATCTACTTGGGCAATTTATCAACTGTAGAGGCTGACATTTCTCTACCAGAGAGAGGTGAAAATGGAACAATTTTTAGCTGGCAATCATCTCATGATTACTTATTATCTAAAGAAGGAAAAGTATCACGCCCACATTTTGGTGCTGGTAATAGACAGGTAACTTTAACATTAACTGCAACAAATCAAGGTATTACAAAAATAAAGACTTTTAATGCAAATATACTAGAAAAAGAATATCCTTTCACAATAAATTCTGTTTATCCAATTACTGTTTATACAAAAATTGGTAAGTTGCCTGATTTGCCTTCTTTTGTAGTTGCTTATAACAATCTTAATGAGGATATTGTCATATTAGTTGAATGGGAAAATGTTGAACCGTCCATGGTTGAAAGGGAAGGTAAATTTATTGTTAACGGAATAGTAAAGGATAACGTTAAATCTATGGCAACCGTTGTTGTTACTAATAATGAAAATCAATTAAATCCCAAGTTAAATATGAAAAAGTTGGTACAAGCTTATAATATTAAAGATGTAAATTTGTTGCCTCATAGTGATTTTTACAATCAACAGCAAAGACTACTACAATGTTTATTAAATACTGATGATGAAAGTATGTTATTTAATTTTAGAAAGGCAGCAGGGTTAAGTACAAATGGTGCAAGTCCAATGACAGGATGGGATGCACCCGAATGTAAATTAAAAGGTCATACAACTGGCCATTATTTATCTGCTCTTGCTTTGTGTTATGGATCTACAGGAAATGAGAAAATTAAAGATAAACTTAATTATATGGTTGATGAGCTTTATATATGTCAAGGAGAAATGGCAAAATATCCAGAAAAGCATGCTCCAGGATTTTTAAGCGGATATGGTGAAGAGCAATTTGACCTTTTAGAAGAATATACAACTTATCCTACAATTTGGGCACCTTATTACACATTACATAAAATAATGGCTGGACTAAGAGACTGTTATATCATAGGTGAAAATTCAAAGGCTCTTATAATTTTAAAGGATATAGGATTATGGGTTTATAATCGATTAAGTAAGCTTACAAAAGCACAAAGAGATAAAATGTGGGCAATGTATATTGCAGGTGAATACGGAGGAATGAATGAAGTTCTAGCAGATTTATATGTGATTACCAATGATGAACGCTATCTAGAAGCTAGTAAATACTTTGATAATGATAAGCTATATTTACCAATGAAAATGAACATAGATGCACTTGGAAATCTCCATGCAAATCAGCATATTCCTCAAATTGTGGGTTGTATGAAACAATTTGAAGCAACAAAAGAAAAAGAGAGATTTGAAATTGTTGACGCATTTTGGAATTTTGTAACTGAAAATCATATCTATTCTATAGGAGGAACAGGTGAAACAGAAATGTTTAAACCCGCAAAGCAGATAGCTAAATTTATATCAGAAAAAACTGCAGAAAGTTGCGCAAGCTATAATATGCTTAAGATTACGGGAATGCTTTATGAATATTATTCAGATTCAAAATACATGGATTACTACGAAATGACTGTTACAAATCATATTCTTTCTAGTGGTGATACATCTGCTCCTACAGGTGGCAGTACATATTTTATGCCATTAAATCCAGGTGCACAAAAGTATTTTAGTGTTTCTGAAAATTCTTGCTGTCATGGTACAGGACTTGAAAATCATTTTAAATATGGAGAATATATATATGCTAAATTAGAAAATTCATTGCTTGTTAATTTGTTTATTCCAAGTGAGCTTAAAGCAAATGATGCAGATGTTGAACTTATAACTAAAATAAGTGAAACTAGCTTTGATATAACAGTTAAAGTAAATGATCTTAATGGAAAGGTTCTTAAAATAAGAAAGCCTATATGGGCAAGTAACATAATTGTGAAAGAAAATGGTTTACAAATAGAAACTGTTGAACAGGACGGATATTTTATTTTTGAAATAGAAAATGGAACAGTAGAGTTGCTATGTAATTGCAATGGATACTTGTTGAAGTGTATTGATGATGAAAAAACTGCAAGTATTTGCTGGGGGCCTTATGTTTTAGCTGCAATATCAGAACAATCAGAATTTTTCACATTTAATATAAATGATGAAACAGTAGGACGAAAATTATTACATGATGGCAACTTGAACTTTACAATGGAAGGCATTAAGTTTTTGCCGTTAAATAGAATTTATAAAGAGAATTATCACGTATATGTGAAATTAAAATAATCATATGGAGGGCAACATGAATATTAGCAATTATAAGTTTTGGTTTGTAGTAGGTAGTCAGACTTTATATGGACAAGAAGTGTTAGACACTATAGATTTACGTGGAAGGGAAATGGCAGTAAAGATGTCTCAATCAGGTAATTTGCCATGGATATTAGAGTATAAAGGAACTGTAAAATCTAATGAAGAAATATATGAAATTATAAAACAAGCAAATACTACACCTGAATGTGCAGGTATTGTAACATGGATGCATACATTTAGTCCTAGCAAAATGTGGATAAATGGACTTGTAAATTTACAAAAGCCATACTGTCATTTTGCTACACAATATAATCGTCAAATACCAAATGAAGAGATTGATATGGACTTTATGAATCTTAATCAAGCAGCACATGGAGATAGAGAGCACGGCTTTATTGCAGCAAGATTAAGAAATAAAAGAAAGATTATTTCTGGTTACTGGGAGGATGCAGATGTTCAGCATCGTTTAGGTAACTGGATGAGAAGTGCTGTAGGTGCTTGCTTTAGTAAACAAGTTAAGGTTATGAGATTTGGCGATAATATGCGCCAGGTTGCGGTTACTGAAGGAGACAAAGTTGAAGCACAGATTAAGTTAGGATGGCAGGTTAATACATGGCCTGTAGGCGAACTTGTAGAGTATATAAATAATGTTACTTTACAACAAGTAGATGATTTAATGATTGAGTATAAGGAAAAATATATATTTAACACTGATAATATTGAAGCTGTAAAATATCAGGCAAAATGTGAAATTGCAATTAAACAAATGCTTGAAAGGGAAAATTGCGTAGCTTTTAGCAATACTTTTGAAGATTTATATGGAATGGATCAACTGCCAGGATTAGCAACACAAAGGCTTTTAGGCGAAGGATATGGATATGGAGGAGAAGGTGACTGGAAGATAGGTGCTTTGACTGCTGTTATGAAAACAATGGCTAAAGATCTAAACGGTGGAACAGGCTTCATGGAAGACTATACATATGATTTAACAAGAGGTAATGAGCTGTCTTTAGGAGCTCATATGCTTGAAGTTTGTCCTTCATTTGCAGCGGATAAACCTAAAATAGAAGTTCATCCATTGGGAATAGGTGGTAAAAATCCCCCTGCGAGACTAGTATTTGAGGGTAAAGCTGGTGATGCTATTGTTGTAACAATAGTTGACATGGGTGGACGCTTCCGTCTTATATGTCAAGATATTGAATGTGTTAAACCAATTTATGAAATGCCTAACCTTCCAGTTGCTAGACTTATGTGGAAAGCAGCCCCTAATTTATTAACAGGTGCGGAAGCATGGATATTAGCAGGTGGTGCACATCATACAGTATTAAGTTACGATTTAAATGCAGAACATATGGCTGATTTAGCTGAAATATTAGGAATAGAGTTTGTCCATATTTCTAAAGACACTAATATTGCAAATTTGAAAAATCAACTTTTCCTAAATGATTTATCATGGAAACTTCAAATATAGGTGTTTGATATGTATACGCAGTTAAAAAAAAGAGTATATGAAGCAAATTTGCTATTGCCTAAATATAATCTTGTAAAGTTTACTTGGGGAAATGTTTCAGAAATAGATAGAGAAAGTTCAGTAATTGGGATAAAGCCAAGTGGTGTTAAATATGAAAATTTAACACCACAGGATATTGTAATAGTTGATTTAGAAACAGGAAATATAATAGAAGGTAATCTAAAACCTTCTTCTGATACAGAAACTCATCTTGAAATATATAGAAGATTTGAAAGTGTAGGAGGTATTGTCCATACCCATAGCCAATGGGCAACAATTTTTTCTCAAATAGGTAAAGAAATACCTGCTCTAGGAACTACACATGCTGATTATTTTCACGGGAATATACCCGTAACCAGATCTATGACGAGTATTGAAATAGCTTCAAATTATGAAGAAAATACAGGAAAGGTTATTGTTGAAACCTTTAAAGGGATATCTTATAAGGATATTCCATCAGTTCTTGTACGTAGTCATGGACCATTTTCTTGGGGAAAAGATGCTTACAATGCTGTTCATAATGCGGTTGTTCTAGAAGAGGTTGCATTTATGGCATGGCATAGTTTTATTATGAAAAGTGATCTTAAGAATATGCAAAAAGAGCTTTTGGATAAACACTATTTACGAAAACATGGCGAAAAGTCCTATTATGGACAAAAATAAGCGAGGTGACCAATGTTTAATAATAATCTAAAGGAAATTATTTCATCAGGAGATATAAGTTTAGGAGTCGAATTTGGATCTACACGAATTAAGGCAGTACTCACTGCCGTTGGAGCAAAGGTTATTGCGAAATCAAGCTATGAATGGGAAAACCAGTTTATTGATGGCATATTCACGTACGACCTGGAAGAAGTATGGATAGGACTTAGAAAGTGCTATAAAGATATTGCATTGCATGTTAAACAAGAATATGATGTTGAAATTACAAAAATTTCTTCGATTGGATTTTCTGCTATGATGCATGGATACCTTGTATTTGATAAACAAGGGGATTTGCTTGTTCCATTTAGAACATGGCGTAACACTACAACTGAACAGTCAGCTTATATATTAAGTGAGCTTTTTAACTTTAATATTCCACAAAGATGGAGTATAGCTCATTTATACCAAAGTATTTTAAATAAGGAAAGTCACGTTGGTAATATTGATTTTCTTACAACATTATCAGGATATGTTCATTGGAAGATTACTGGTGAAAGGGTTATAGGTATAGGTGATGCTTCAGGCATATTCCCTATAGACGAAAATACCCTTGATTATAACAAAAATATGATAAAACAATTTAAGGAACTAGCAGAAAAAGATAGTTTTACAATCCCGCTTAAAAATATATTCCCAAAAGTGCTATTAGCAGGTCAATGGGGTGGTAGATTAACTAAAGAGGGTGCAGCTCTAATTGATCCAACGGGAATTCTGAAGGAAGGGAGTTTGGTATGTCCTCCAGAAGGTGATGCAGGTACAGGCATGGTTGCAACAAACAGTATAAAACCTAAAACTGGAAATATTTCTGCTGGCACATCAATTTTCGCTATGATAGTGTTAGAGAAAAATCTATCTAAATATTATAGTGAAATAGATATTGTAACAACACCTGTTGGACACCCAGTGGCCATGGTTCATTGCAATACATGTACATCGGATATAGATGCTTGGGTAAAGATATTTTATGAGTTTGCAAAGCAAATAGATAAAAATGTTAATATATCAGATGTTTACAATATATTATATCAATTAGCGTTAAATGGAAATTTTGATTGTGGGGGACTAGTATCAGTTAATTACTTTTCTGGCGAACCAGTTGTTAATATTAAAGATGGACTTCCATTGTTTATTAGGAAAGCAGATAATGAATTTAATCTTTCTAACTTTATGAGAACACATATTTATTCTAGCTTTGCAACTGTTAAAATTGGATTGGATCTTTTATTCAATGATGAAAAAATTAAAATTGATAAATTATTAGGCCATGGTGGATTGTTTAAAATAGAAAAAATTGCACAGCAAATGCTTGCAAGTTCACTTAATACTTCAGTAGAAGTTACTAACACAGGTAGTGAAGGTGGGGCTTGGGGTATGGCAATTTTAGCAGAATATATATCACATAAAGAACAAAATCAATCTCTTCAAGAATATTTAAACAAAGAAATCTTCGTAAGCACAGAATCAATTGTATGTTACCCAAATAAAGAAGAGACAGAAGGCTTTAACAGCTTTTTAGAAAAATATAAAAAGACATTACAGATAGAAAAATTTGCAGTGGAAATGTAATTAAGAGACGTTGGGGTACAGACCTTTTAAAGATATATGTCTTTTATAAGTTAATAATATTGTGTTAATAAACCTATAGTCATATATTGTTTAAGATGACTATAGGTTGTTTTTCTTATTTTCAAATATTTATGAATGTCAATGAGACTTAATTATATTGTCAAATTAACCAATTAGTGGTAAGATGTTTCTATAATAAATATTCTAAGAACATTTGATATAAAGTTAATTAAACAGAAAGTCACTTTAAGGTTGATTATCAATAGTAGATAGCATAGGCCTAAGTAAATGTGAAATGATAAAAATAAGAATGATTATATGAAGGAGAATACAAAAATGAAATATACATTTATTTGTTATACTAGATGAAGCACATGCAAAAAGGCCAAGGGATGGCTTGAAAAAAATAATATTGAATTTGAGGAAAGACCAATAAAGGAAGAAAATCCTTCTGGAAATGAACTTAAAAAATGGGTTGATATAAGCAGATATCCTTTAAAAAAGTTTTTTAACACCAGTGGCGCTTTGTATAAGAATTTAAATCTTAAAGAAAAGCTGACTGATATGTCAGAAGAAGAACAAATAAAACTTTTAGCATCTGACGGCATGCTTGTTAAAAGACCTTTGCTTATAGGTGAAGACATAATTTTGGTTGGATTTAAAGAGGATGAGTGGAAAACAAAATTAATGTAATAAGAAAACCATATCCACTAAATACTATTTTGTTTAAATATTATTAAAATGGGTAAAATTTTATAAATAGCTTGTTAGGTACTTCCAATCCATAGGAGTTTAATTATGTAACCGTGGGTCTATTCCCCCACGGTTGCTTTTATCGTTAACCTTTTTTTACAACTAATGCTTTGTTTTCTTTTAAAGCTTCAGCATCAAGTTTTATACCATTAATTGTAATAGAACCCGCTTCATCTAATTTTAACTCAAATGGTGTTCCTTCAATATTAGCTGTTAAACCTGAAGTGCCAAAAACATCATCAAATATGATTAATGCACCAATTTGTATTAAAATTCCTTTATTGTTAATGCTAGTATTAATTGCATTTTCTACTTCAATTTTAGTTTTATCAATATCTATTTCATTTTCATCTTTTTCTCGGCATGGGTTATAACCCCTGTTATAAGTTTCTTCTTCATAAGATCTATTATTTCGATACACGAATATCACTCCATAAATTTTATAAATATCAAGTAATTGACACTTGTACCACATAATATGCATTTAAGTCAGCAAATGTGTACAACTTAAAAAATTTTTTTAAATATTAAATTAATATTTTATAACTCTTGGAAAAGTATAAACATAATGATAAAATATATTAAAAAAACTAGGAGGATCCATGGCGACTTTTGATGATTTTATGAAAATTGATATTAGGGTTGGAGAAATAATTAAAGCAAGTTTTTTTGAAAAAGCTAGGAAACCCGCGTACAAATTGTGGATTGATTTTGGTGAAGGAATAGGTACAAAGCAATCCAGTGCTCAAATTACTGATTGTTATAAACTTGAGGATTTAATTGGCAAGCAAATACTAGGTGTAATAAATTTTCCGCCTAGACAAATTGCAGATTTTAAATCGGAAGTATTAGTATTGGGCGTATATGCAAAGCAAGGAGTAGTGTTGATTGAACCTAATCAAAAAGTTGAAAAGGGAGATAAATTAGGCTGAAAAACATAAACCATGGAGATTAATTTATTATGATAACAAAAGTGAATAAAAAGAATGGTGATGAACTGTCTATTTTAGGATTTGGGTGTATGAGATTTCCTACAAAGGCAGGTATTATAGATGAACCTAGATCTATAACAATGATTCGTGATTCGATAGAAAAAGGTATTAATTACTTCGATACAGCTTATATTTATAATGCTGGAAAAAGTGAAACATTGTTGGGTAAAGCTTTATTAGGTGGTTATAGAGAAAGAGTAAAAATTGCCACAAAGTTACCACAATATATGGTGAAGAATTTAGAGAGTGCGAAGAAAATGATGGTAACACACCTTTCTAGATTGCAAACGGATTATATCGATTATTACTTGCTTCACATGCTTACAGATAAATCAAAATTTGATAAACTTGTTTCGATGGGCATTATGGAATGGTTAGAAGAGTTAAAAAGAATTGGTACCATTAAAAATATAGGCTTTTCTTTTCATGGAAGTAAAAATGATTTTGAACTAATTATAAAAGCGTATCCTTGGGATTTTTGCCAAATACAATATAATTATTTAGATGAAAATAATCAGGCAACTAAAACAGGCTTAGGACTTGCTTATTCTCTTGGTATCCCGGTGATTATTATGGAACCCCTTCGTGGAGGGAAATTAGTTAATAATTTACCTAAAGAAGTTATTAAAACATTCCAGAGTTATGATCCTATTAGAACACCAGCTGAATGGGCATTAAGATGGATTTGGAATCACAAGGAAGTGAATGTAGTATTATCTGGAATGAGCAGTGAGGAACAAGTATTAGAAAATATTAAAATTGCCAGTGATGCTAGAGAAAATTCACTGACAAAAGAAGAACTTGAAATTTTCGATCAAGTTAAATCAATAATTTTAAAAAAGACAAAGGTTCCATGTACTGCTTGTGGATACTGTATGCCATGTCCCTATGGAGTTAACATTCCTGGATGTTTTTCTAGCTACAATGATAAATATTTATTAAATGAAAAATTATATAGATGGAAATATATGCAAACATTAGGTGCTTTATCGGCTAAACCAGCGTATGCATCTCAATGTAGAGAATGTGGAAAATGTGAAAGGTATTGTCCACAACATATAGAAATCAGGAAACAACTAAAAGAGGTAAGCAAAGAAATGGAAGGTAGCTTATTTAAACCTTTTGTTAATATTGGAAGAAAAGTCTTGAAAATTAAATAGCAACTTTATGTTTTTGAATATTTTTAAAAAAATTGCTGAAGTTTGTAATATTTAAATGAATATACATAAAAAAGTAAAGATTTGCATTTTTTTAAGAAATGTGTTACAATAAGTTTATAATATTATTTCTATCAAGATTCGTGTATGCATTAAATTTTGTAGATATGGAGGCTGTGAAATGAATTTAATAAATAAACAGGTAACACATAAAAGTTTCGGTTTGGGTAAGGTGATTGAACAAAATGATTCTTATATAGATATTGATTTTGCTTCAGGTAAAAAAAGCTTTGTTTTTCCTGATGCTTTCGCCTCATTTCTTAAACTAAATGATAAAAGCACTAATGAAAAAATTCAGGAAATGGTGCGAGAAAAAGTAGCAATTCAAAAGAAAAAAGAATATGAGATAAAAAAAGCTAAGGATATTAGAATTAAAGAACGTGAGCGAAGATTACAAAGAGAAATGTTAATAAAAAATCTTAAAATTCATCCTAGTTCACAAGGGGCTTTTTGGGTTGATGAACAAGACTTAGATACAGTATTTAGTGATTGGAAAGTTTCTGCAGGTGAAATAAAGAGCGGAAAAAATGCAGGCAAACCAAATAAACCTATAAGACTTAATCCTAACAGTGTTTGTCTTTTAACTTTAAGAGAACAAGAAAAGAAAGAAAAAGACAGATGTATAATCGGACTTTTTATGGTAAATGAAGATTTTATTGGAAAGCAATGTGAGGATGGGTTAATTCCAGCTCATTCATATTATAGAATTCGTCTTACTGAAAAGGAATCAGAAAAGATGCCTTTCTGGAAATATTATATAAACGAGAAATATCCAAATAATATAACTTGGAATTCAGGAAAATATAGATATTTTGATAATGTTTTTATTGCACAAATCCTAAAAGATTTAATCAAATTGAAAACTGATACTCAAGAACAAGAATTATTAGGGGAATTTTTAAAATATTTTTGTGATATAAATAAATTAAATATAAATGATATACCTGCACCTAGTGGTGTTTTGGTGCGATAATAATATTACAATAAAGGGGACATTTTCAAATGAGTGTCCTCTATTTTTTTGTTTTGATTTTGCATAGGTTGGACTGTAATAATATTATTATTAAGATATATTAAAGAATTATCATATATAATATGCAACATATTATATATGATGTATAAATAATATTAAATATAAACTTTTTATTGGAGGAAAAAATGAAGGAGCAAAAATATACAAAAAAACCATTTATTTATTACTATTTAATTGCGATGGCAATTATTATTATTCTAAACGCTCTTGTATTTCCATATGTTAGTGAATTAAAGGGGAGAGTGGAAAGAGTCGATTATGGAACATTTCTGAAAATGGTGGAATCTGGAGAAGTAACTAAAGTTGAGATTGATGATAAACAAATAGCCTTTTTATCAAATACAAATGAAGATATAGTTTATGTTACTGGAAAATTTGATGATCCTAATTTAATTGATAGATTGCGCGTATCAAATCCTGATATAATATTTGATAGAGTATATCCAAAGGAAAGTACTACATTTATAAGTGCTATATTATCGTGGGTGTTGCCACTATTAATTTTTATAGGCATCGGACAATTATTTGCTAAAAGGATGCAAAAAAGAATGGGAGCAAGCGGCGCTTTGCAATTTGGAAAAAGTAATGCTAAAATTTATGTAGAATCAACAACCGGTAAAACATTTGATGATGTTGCTGGACAGGATGAGGCTAAAGAGGCTTTGACTGAAATTGTTGATTTTTTAAATAATCCTAAAAAATATGAAGACATAGGAGCTTCAATGCCAAAAGGGGCTTTGCTTGTAGGGCCTCCCGGAACTGGTAAAACATTGCTGGCACAAGCTGTGGCTGGTGAGGCAAAAGTACCATTTTTCTCTATATCTGGTTCCGAATTTGTTGAAATGTTTGTAGGTATGGGTGCTGCAAAGGTTAGAGACTTGTTTAAGCAAGCTCAAGAAAAAGCACCATGTATAGTTTTTATTGATGAAATTGATACTATTGGAAAGAAAAGGGACAGCGGAGGAATAGGTGGCAATGATGAAAGAGAGCAAACTTTAAATCAGTTGTTAACTGAAATGGATGGTTTTGATGGGAATAAAGGAGTTGTAATCCTTGCTGCTACCAACAGACCTGAATCCTTAGATAAGGCTCTTTTAAGACCAGGGAGATTTGACAGGCGTATACCTGTGGAGTTACCTGATTTAGCAGGGCGTGAAGCTATTTTGAAAGTACATGCTAAAAAAGTAAAAACTGAAGACAATATTGATTATAATGCAATAGCAAGGGCAAC
>JAQVWY010000113.1 GCA_028709465.1 Tissierellia bacterium
GATACCCCATAAGTTACACTAAAATAATTCAGGATACTATCAATAACAGCAAAGCAAATGACAATGATTTAAAATATCGAAGAGAAACGTATATAGAATAGTAAAAAATTGTAGAACGAGGACATAGATATGGCAGAAATACTATCACAAAGCCAAATTGACGAGCTTCTTGATGGTTTAAGCACAGGCGATGTAAGTATACAAGAATTTGAAAAAAATGAAAAAAAAATAAAAGAATATGATTTTAGAAGCCCTAAGAAAATTACAAAGGAAACTATAAGATTGTTAAATGGTATTTATGAAAATTATTGCCGATTACTTACGTCAAGATTAACATCAATACTCAGGCTCATGTGTGATGTAACAGTTGAACAGGTGGAAGAAAGTATATATCATGAATATAACAATTCCTTAGAGGATTATGTATTGATGGGTCTTATAAATGTAAAATATCCGGATAATGAAACTTCTGAGAACCAGATTCTGATGGAAATGTCCAAACCTTTGTCCTTTGTTATTATAGACAGACTTCTTGGCGGAATCGGAGAAGAATACGGATATATAAGAGATTACACAGATATAGAGCTGTCAATTCTTAATAATGTATTAAGTCAGCTGGTCAATCTTATGGGAACAACATGGGAAAACACTTTAAATATAGAAACTGAGTTAGAAAAAGTTGAAACCAACTCCCGGTTTATTCAATCGATAAATTACAATGATACGGTAGTAATAATAATATTAAATGTTGTATTAAATGAACTTTCGGGTAAACTTACCATATGCATACCTTCAAACATTATAGACGAAATACTTAAAAGTGCAAATATTTATTCAAAGAATATCGGCAAAAAAGCTAATATTGAAGATCAAAAAACAGCAATTATGGACTCAATAAAATCATCAAGCCTTGCCATAACCGGTATTCTTGGAAGCACACAGGCAACATTAAAGGAAATACTCAGTATTAAGGCAGGAGATTTAATTATACTTGATAAAAAAATAAATTCAAGTGTAGATGTAAATGTTGATAATGAAAAGTGGTTTGAAGGAAAATGGGGAACAAAGAAGAACAAAGGAGTAATTAAGATAAATAAAACTATATACTAAGGGGAGTAATCTATGTTAAATGAAAAATTGTTATCTAATATGGAGCGGGATGTAATAGGAGAGGTTATGAATATCAGCTTAGGCTCATCTGCAACTTCATTATCTTCACTGTTAAGTAAAAGAGTTGAAATAACCGTTCCGAAGATTAATGTTACAGCTGCTGAAGAGTTCAGCTACAAGCAGTTAGAGCCTGCAATAGGTGTTGAAATAAACTATATAGAAGGCTTAAAAGGCGTAAATATTATGATATGGAAAAGATCTGATGCCAAAATAATTTTGGAAGCTCTTCTAAATAAAAAGATGACAGATGAAGAATTCGAAATGGACGAAATCAGCATCAGCGCCATATGCGAGGTAATGAACCAGATGATGGGTTCTGCGGCTACAGCTCTTTCGGATTTCTTAGGCAAACACATAAACATATCAACACCTGTTGCTTTCGAAATTGATGATAATAATGAATTTAAAGGTAAATACTTTGTAGAGGATGATGCAATTGTTGTAGTCAGTTTTGATTTGTTTATTGAAGGAGAAGTGCAAAGTCAATTTATAAATGTTATGGAGGTTTCATTAGCAAAAGAAATAGTATCAAATTTTTTACGAGAAACCGAAAAAAGTACAAGTATCGAAATAGGTAAAAAAGAAAACGATAATATTGAAGATGAAGCTATACATAAACAAATTGATGCAATAATCAAGCAAAATAATGAACATGAAGAAATAATAAAAAGAGAACGTATAAAAACAGCTCAAAATAAAAAGGAAAGAGAGGAAACACCCGTAAATGTAAGACCTGTGGAATATGAATCATTTGATGGAGAAGAGGATGTATTGTCAGTGGAGCAGCTTTCAAATTTAGAATTAATAATGTTAGTTCCTTTGACAATCAGCGTTGAAATCGGAAAAACCAATAAACAAATAAAAGACATTCTTGAAATTTCACCCGGCTCAATAATTGAGCTTGATAAGCAGGCAGGAGCATTAGTAGACATTATAGTAAACGGCAAGTTAATTGCAAAAGGTGAAGTTGTAGTGGTAAATGACAATTTTGGAGTAAGGGTAGTTGAAATATTAAAAAAAGATGAATTAGTGAAAATAACATTATAATTTGTTACGGAGGATAGAATGGAAGGTAAAATTTTAATAGTTGACGATGCTGCATTTATGAGAATGATGATAAAAGATACTTTAAAAAACAGCGGTTATGAAAACATTATAGAAGCAGCTGACGGGGAGCAGGCTATTCAAACTTACAAAGCTGAAAAACCTGACTTGGTAATAATGGATATAACCATGCCCAATAAAAATGGATTAGAAGCTTTAAAAGAAATCAGGAAAATGGACCCCAATGCTGTAATAGTAATGTGCTCAGCAATGGGACAAGAATCCATGGTTGTGGAAGCAATAAGAAACGGAGCTAAGGATTTTATAGTTAAACCGTTTAAATCAGAAAGAATTATAAAAACCGTTCAAGGTATAATTGATTAGGAGTTGATTTTAATTAATAAAGATATAATCTCACTTATCATATCAATTTTAGGAATAATAATAGTTTTATATTTGACTTACTACTGTACAAAATGGCTTTCGACAAAGACGTCTATAGCCATGAGCTCAAGATATATGAATGTAGTAGACAAATTAATGTTGGGGCAGAACAATTTTATTGCTATTGTGGAAATATGCAGCAAGTATTATTTAATCAGCATTACAGATAAGGGTGTTAATATCCTTAAGGAATTAGAAGAGTTTCACCATTTACCTGATGGCAAAGAAAGCAGTGTTAAATTCAATAATATTTTAGACAAATATAAAAAAACATTTAATCTTAGGAAACAACAATGACAAGAAGATATAACAAGTTAATTTTTATAGCTTTAATATTGATGCTTATTAATACCCAGGCTGCATATGGCGGAGTTGTCAATATGGATATAAACGGTAATTCCGTAGAAACATTAGAGATTCTGTTTCTTTTAACAATTATTACATTGCTTCCGTCGCTCCTGATAATGATGTCATCTTTCACAAGAATAATTATTGTATTATCATTTGTAAAAAATGCACTTGGACTGCAGCAGACACCACCTAATCAGGTACTCATAGGCATTGCAATATTCTTAACATTATTCACAATGTCACCGGTATTAGAGGAAATAAATACTGTCGCTTATGAGCCATATAAAAATGAAGAAATTTCACAGGAGGTTTTTTTAGATACAGCTTCAATCCCGATAAAAACATGGATGCTGAAACAAACAGGCAGCGATGAATTGCAAATGTTTTTGGATATGTCAAGAGATGAAGCTTATAAAGAAACCGAAAATATAGACGAGCTTCCACTTACAATAATTATTCCGTCGTTTATTACCAGTGAATTAAAAAGAGCATTTATCATAGGATTTTTGCTTTATATTCCATTCTTAATAATAGATATGATTGTATCAAGCGTACTTATGTCCATGGGTATGATGATGCTTCCGCCGGTAATGATATCAATGCCATTTAAAATACTGTTATTTGTAGTGGTGGACGGATGGTCTTTATTATTTAAGACATTGATTGCAACGTTTAATTAAGATGATCATAGGTATGGGGACACACCTCTATTCAGCGGTTGGGGAGAGTCTCTGCGGGCAGAGGAATGTCCCCTAATATATAAATTAGTGAATTTCCCTGCGGGAGGGATAATAATGAGCATTTCACAGGTTATGGATGTTATGCAGGCTGCTGCGGGAGCTGCAATAAAAGTGGGGGCACCCATATTGATAGTAAGTTTAATAATAGGTTTATCAATAGCTATTTTTCAGGCTGCAACTCAAATACATGAACAGACATTAACCTTTGTTCCAAAATTATTTGTTACAGCAATAATGTTAATTGTATTAGGAAATTGGATGACTGAGGTTATGTCTGATTTTACATACTATATATTTGATCTGATGCTGAGAGTATATTAGAGGACGCGATGACATTTTCAGGTGAGTTTACTTATTTTTTATTAATATTTGCAAGAATGAGCGGCTGTGTTTTTTTTAATCAAATATTCGGCAGAGGGAATTTACCAAACATATTTAAAATATCATTAAGCTTATTTCTTGCTGTAACAGTCTACGGCATATTGCCTCCTGAAGGCAGTATAGTCATTGCAACTACAATAGAATATATATTATTAATTATAAAAGAGCTGTTTATCGGTTACTTAATAGGTTATATAATAAGCTTATTTTTCAGTACAGTGGTTATAAGCGGTGAAGTTATAGGAATACAAATGGGAATGTCCATGGCTAAAATATATGACCCGAACAGCAGTGTTTCAATGGGTATTATGGGAAGCTTCTTAAATTTGATTTTAATACTTATTTTTTTCAGCGTAAACGGTCATCTTAATTTAATTCAAATATTTATAACCACGAGCAAATTAATAGAGGTAGGCAATTTCTCCATACCTGTACATTTGTTTTACAATATGGCAGAACTGTTTCAACAAATATTAATACTATCATTAAAGCTGTCAATGCCGATTATGGCAGTTGAAATAATATTAGAATCAGGGATTGGAATTCTAATGAAAGCAATACCGCAGATACAGGTTTTTTCTGTAAACGTTCAATTAAAAATTTTAGTGGGCATATTTTTGATATTTATATTGGTACCGACATTTTCAACATTTATAGAGAATGTAATCGTATTGATGTTTGACACAGTAGAAAATAGTTTAAGCGCACTTGTAACTTAAGGTGAAGTGATGGCCGGCGAAAATAAAACTGAAAAAGCTTCCCCCAAGAAAAGACGGGATGAAAGAAAAAAAGGTAATGTATTTCAAAGCAAGGATGTAGTAACCGTTGGAGTTATTGCAATATCATTTTTGATATTGAATTTTTGGTCACCATATATTTATAAGTATACTTCAAATGTATTTTATAAATATGTGTCGCTGACAAAAAATACTTATGCAATAAATGATAACCTTATTACTCAAGTATTCAAGGATACTGCGTTTACTGTATTTGCATCAGCGGGGCTTTTAATGGCTTTTGTAATAACAACGACAATTGTATTAACCGGTGCACAAACGAGGTTTTTAATTTCTCGGGAGAATATTAAATTTAAGTTTTCAAAATTAAATCCGCTGACCGGCATAAAAAGGATGTTTTCAATTCGTGCCATAGTGGAGGTAGTAAAGAATTTAATTAAAATATCAATATTAGCATATGTAATATATTCTTCCATTATAAAAAATTTATTTCAAGTACCTAAGCTGAGCTCAGTCAATCTCTTAACAGGAATCAGTTTTATAGGAGCTTCAGTTATGTCTATAGTAAAAAGTGTAGTAATTGCTTTTATAGTCATTTCTGCATTTGACTTTTTATATTCCTGGTGGGAATACGAGAAAAACATTAGAATGACGAAGCAGGAAGTTAAGGAAGAATACAAACAGTTAGAGGGAGACCCTAAAATAAGAGGAATAATAAAAGAAAAACAAAGAGCGTTTTCAATGACAAGAATGATGCAGCAGGTTCCTAAGGCAGATGTAATTATCAGAAACCCTACACATTATGCGGTTGCTATCGGCTATGACATTGAAAAAGACAATGCACCCATTGTATTGGCAAAGGGCAAAGATAGTATGGCAGCAAGGATTGTTGAAAAGGCAGAGGAATACAAAATTAATATTATTGAAAATGTTCAATTGGCAAGGGCTCTTTATGCTGAGACAGAGATAAATCGGGAAATACCCGTAAAATATTATGAAGATGTTGCAGAAATTTTAGCTTGGGTTTATAGGCTTAAAGAAAAGGGAAAATATAAGATATGAGAAGCATATTCAAAAATTCTATTTCAATATTTATAATATCAGTAATACTTATGATAATAGTACCGTTGCCTCCGTTTTTTTTGGATTTAATGTTTATTATCAATATAGCAATATCCATAGTTATATTACTTACAACAATGTATATTAGAGAAGCATTGGAATTTTCAGTATTTCCTTCACTCCTTTTAATAACTACACTATTCAGACTGTCCTTAAATGTATCCTCAACAAGATTAATATTAACAAATAATGGACATGCAGGGGCAGTTATCGCTACATTCGGAAACTTTGTTTTACAAGGAAATGCCGTTGTCGGATTTATTATATTTTTAATTATTGTTTTAGTGCAATTTATAGTAATTACAAAGGGTGCCGAAAGGGTAGCCGAAGTTACCGCAAGATTTACATTGGATGCAATGCCGGGAAAACAAATGGCTATTGATGCCGATTTAAGTTCAGGTATAATCACAGAGCAGGAAGCGATGTTAAGACGTAAAAATGTCCAAAGGGAATCTGACTTTTATGGAGCAATGGATGGTGCAACAAAATTTGTAAAGGGTGACGCTATAATGGCTATAGTAATTACCTTTATAAATTTTGCAGGCGGTATCATCATAGGTACGGTGCAGGGAGGAGACACTTTTGCGGGAGTACTTCAGACCTATTCCATAGCAACC
Source organism: Tissierellia bacterium (assembly GCA_028709465.1). GTDB lineage: Bacteria > Bacillota > Clostridia > Tissierellales > Sedimentibacteraceae > Sedimentibacter. The sequence goes on from JAQVWY010000113.1 coordinate 6,607, forward strand.
GTAGGTGACGGACTGGTTTCTCAGATACCTGCTTTATTAATATCTACTGCAACAAGCATGATTGTTACAAGAGCAGCTTCCGAGTCAAGCTTAAATGTAGATTTGACCAATCAAATCAGGTCACAGCCGGTAGTCTTGATAATATCCGGAGTAGTAATATTATTTATGGTGTTAATACCGGGATTTCCCTTACCTCAGGTAATTACACTGTCATCATTACTCATTTTTTTAGGAATCAGCCTATTAAAATCAAGAGTCAGAGTTACAGCAGAAAGGGATACAGATGAAGAGGAAGAGCCGGTATCGGAAGAAGAGTATTTCAGGAATATTGATAATATTTATGAATTAATTCAAATAGACCCTATAGCAATGGAAGTAGGATACAGTTTAATTCCTTTAGTGGATACGGATGGAGGAAACTTCATTGACAGAGTTGTAATGTTCAGGCGTCAATTTGCTCAAGATATGGGAATGGTAGTCCCGTCAGTCAGATTGAAAGATAATGGATATCTTAATCCCAACGAGTATGTTATAAAAATAAAAGGAGAAGAAGT
>JAQVWY010000032.1:0-20743 GCA_028709465.1 Tissierellia bacterium
GCTTTGAAAATGGAGTATTAACAGGGAAAGGATTGTCCTATGGAGGAAGTTTAGGTAGACATGAAGCAACTGGAAATGGTGCTGTATACTTTGCTAGGGAAGTTTTCAAAACATTTGGAGAAAGTATTGAAGGAAAAACATTTGCGTTGTCTGGTTTTGGCAATGTAACATGGGGTACAGCATCAAAAATAGATGAACTTGGTGGAAAAGTAATTACTATTTCTGGTCCAGATGGATATGTATATGATCCAGATGGAGTAAAAGGCGAGAAAATTGATTATATGGCAGAAATGAGAAACTCAGGAAGAGATAGGGTTCAAGATTATTCTGATAAATATGGTGTTAAATTCTATCCTAATGAAAAACCATGGGGTGTTAAAGCTGATGTTTGTATGCCTTGTGCTACACAAAATGAAGTTACCATGGAAGAAGCAAAAAAAATTGTAGCAAATAATGTTAAATATTATATTGAAGTATCTAATATGCCAACAAAAAATGATGCGCTAAAATATCTACAGGATAACAGCATAATTGTTGCTCCTTCAAAAGCTGTTAATGCTGGTGGCGTTGCCGTATCAGCATTAGAAATGAGTCAAAACTCAATGAGATATGCATGGACCAGAGAAGAAGTAGACAATAAACTTCAATTTATTATGAAAAATATACATGATAATTCTAAAAATGCAGCAGAAGAAGTTGGATTAGGTTACAATTTAGTTGCTGGAGCAAACTTATTTGCTTTTAAGAAGATAGCAGATGCTATGATGGCACAGGGGATTTATTAGTAATATAGATAAAAGTAAAGATAGATAATATATTTTTAAAAAATTAACTAAAGCATTTCATAACGAATTAATATTTTCACTATGAGATGCTTTTTTTAATTGTTAAACTCGTAAGTTTTTATTATAATGTATTCATGTACCAAAATATAAAGTTTTTGGATAAATTTTGCTAATGCTTTAGATAAATCAATAAAAGAAAGAGGAAATTTAAATGAGTAATGATAATCTATATAATGAACCAAATAATGAATCAAAATTAAAAATGTTTTTGAAGAAAAAGAATATTGTGATTTCGGTTCAAAGATATTTGATTGATGCATTAGGAATCATGGCCCAAGGTCTTTTTGCATCATTATTAATAGGTACTATTTTAAATACAATGGGCAAAAAGTTTGGTATTACCTTCTTGAGTGAAACAGTTTGGCCTATATGCAGTCAGATGACAGGAGCAGCTATAGGTGTATCTGTGGCATATGGATTAAAAGCTCCACCATTGGTATTATTTGCTTCTACAATTACGGGTACAGCAGGTAATGCATTAGGTGGACCAGCAGGAGCATTTTGTGCAGCATTATTAGGAGCTGAATTTGGAAAATTAGTATCAAAAGAAACAAAGATTGATATTATAGTGACTCCAGCAGTAACTATAATTATTGGAGTATTAGTGGGAACAGCAGTAGGCCCTGCAATAGGAGCATTTATGACTGCCACTGGTGAATTTATTATGTATGCTACAACTTTAAGACCCTTCTTGATGGGAATATTAGTTTCAGTTGTTGTTGGTATAGTATTAACATTGCCTATTAGCAGTGCTGCTCTATGCATGATGTTAAGCCTTTCTGGAATAGCTGGAGGAGCTGCAACGGCAGGATGTTGTGCTCATATGGTAGGTTTTGCATTTTTAAGCTTTAAGGAAAATGGTTGGGGAGGAATAGCAGCGCAAGGTCTAGGTACATCCATGCTACAAATGCCTAATCTCGTTAGAAATCCTAAATGTTGGATACCAGCAGTTATAGTATCTGCAATAACTGGTCCAATGGCAACAATTGTATTCCAAATGGAAAACAGTCCGATGGGTTCAGGTATGGGCACCAGCGGATTAGTAGGAATTATCGAAACAATAACTACCATGGGTGGAGGAATTAAAATGTGGTTAGGTATATTATTGTTATATATTATTATACCTGCTGTACTAACTCCCATAATAGGAAAGATTATGAGAAAAATAGGTTGGATTAAAGATGGAGACCTACAACTAGATTTGGTTTAATAAATTAATAATTGACATATGTCTAATATGTTATATAATATAATTAAGTAATGGCATATGTCAATAATAAATGGAGGTAAATTATGTCCTATAGTCCAATGTTAGGGAGCACCTTAACACATACGAGGGTTAGAACTTCTGAAAACGTTTCTGAATTTTCAGGTATGTGTTCAGTTTGTACAGCAAATTGTATCGGTACTTGTGAAATAGGATTATCAGCAGTTCGTGGTTCTGAGGCTATTTATCCATATGAAACTGATATAAACCAGTTTGCATCTGAAAAAGATTATCCTCTTGATTTTTCTCATATTAATATTAATGGAAGGTGTTTTGGAGCATTAGGCTGTGAAGAAAATGCAGATGATGCAACATTTCCAAAGGCAGACATTAGTATAAATTTTGGAACAGAAAATAAAGTTAAAATGAAGGCACCATTCATACTGCCTGCTATGGCAAAGCTTAATTGGAAAGATTATTATGCAGGAGCAGCAATGGCAGGAGTATTAGTTGTTATTGGTGAAGATGTAGTAGCAAAAGATAAAAATTTAGTATTAAAAAATGGGAAAGTTATATCATCACCTTTGATTGAAGAAATGGTTAATTCATTTAGACGATATTATAGAGGATATGGTGATATTATTCTTCAGGCAAATTACGATGATGAAGCATTAGGGGTATTAGATTATGCAATAACCAAACTCAATATTAAATCAGTGGAATTAAAGTTTGGTCAAGCAGCTAAGGGTATACAAGGAATGGGCAGAGTTAAAAATATAGATGATGCTTTAAAACTTCAAAAAATGGGTTATCTTATTTATCCTGACCCTTCAGATCCTGTTGTTGCTGAAAACTACAATAATGGAAAAGGACAGATATTTGAAAAAATAGGTAAGCTTCCTATTTGGAATGAGGAAATATTAATTAATCGCATAAAGGAATTAAAGAAGCTTGGAGCAGAACATATTTGTTTTAAAACAGGACCTTATGATCCTAAAGATTTAATTAGAATTATAAAAATAGCATCTGAATCTAAAATTGATTTAATAACATTTGATGGAGCAGGTGGAGGAACAGGAAATAGTCCTGTTAAAATGATGAATGAATGGGGTATTCCAACAGTATATTTAGAGAGCATGTTATATGATATTTTGAAAAAGATGAATAATAAAAATTACTTTTTGCCCCAAATAGCAATTACAGGAGGTTTTGCAACAGAAGATCAAATTTATAAAGGTCTAGCACTTGGCGCACCTTATATTTCTCTTGTTGCTACAGGCAGAGCAGCTATGGCTGCAGCCATGTCAGGAAAACAAATAGGTGATATGATTGAAGCAGGAAATATTCCAAAAGAGTATCAGTGTTTTGGTTCTAGTAAAGAGGAAATTTTTGCTGATATAAGGGAGTTAAATTTATATTATGACAATGTATCAGATATATCCTGCGGTGCAATAGGAGTTTATTCTTATGTAAACCGGATATCTACAGGAATTAAACAGTTAATGGCATTAAATCGTAAGTTTAAATTAGAGTATATAAACAGATCTGATATAATACCATTGACAGAACTTGCTGCTCAAGTAACAGGACTTAATACATATGATGATATTTTAGTAAAAGAATTTGATTCACTTTAAAAGTATTAAAGCCAGGGTCAGATTTAGTAGGAAACGTATGGAAAGAATGGCCTGTTAAAGAAGCTTTCGAAGAATAAAAATATTAAATAATACAAATAAGCCAACAATTTTAATTTGTTGGTTTATTTTTTTCTAAAAATTATTGACATATGACAGTAATGGTAATATAATGACTTTAATGACATATGTCATCAACAACATAATAAACGGAGGTACTTATGAAAATAATGATTCCAGTAGATGAAAATTCTTCACAAAGTAAAATATGTGTTTCCTTTGGAAGAGCACCGTATTTTTTAATTTATGATACTGATTCAGATGAGAGTAAATATATAGAAAATACAGCAGCAGAAAGTCAAGGAGGAGCAGGAATAAAAGCTGCTCAAATTATTGTGGATAACAAAGCTGATGTATTAATAACACCTAGATGCGGTGAAAATGCTGCAGAAGTTTTGAATGCTGCTAATATTAAAATATATAAATCAATGAACGATTCAATACAAGAGAATTTAAATGCAATTAAATCAGGGGAATTATCAATACTCAATGAAATTCATGAAGGATTTCATGGCCATCATGGAGGAAGAAGATGAAAATTGCTGTTTTAAGCGGCAAAGGCGGAACAGGAAAAACGTTAGTTTCTGTAAATTTAGCTTGCATTTCCAATGACTCTTGTTATATTGATTGTGATGTTGAAGAGCCAAATGGTCATTTATTCTTTAAACCAGAAATTGAAAATAGAGAAAAAGTTACTGTAAAAATTCCAACTGTTGATTTTAATTTATGCAATGGGTGTAGGAAGTGTGTGGATTTTTGTAAATTCAATGCATTAGCCTATATTAATAATAAGCTATTTATTTTTGAGAAAATTTGTCATTCCTGTGGTGGATGTTTAATTGTATGCCCTCAAAAAGCTTTAACTGAAAAAAATAAAGAAATTGGTGAAATTCAAGAAGGTTTTTCGGAAAATGTAAAAGTAATAACTGGGATTATGAACATTGGTGAAGAAACAGGAGTATCAATTATTAAAAATCTTTTATCTAAAAATATAGATAAGAAACACCATGTATTTATTGATTGTCCTCCTGGCAGTGGATGCAGTGTAATGGAAAGCGTTAAGGATGCAGATTATTGTCTTCTAGTTGCAGAACCAACAATATTTGGGGTTCATAATTTTAATATGATTTATAACCTTGTTAAAATATTAAACAAACCCTATGGTGCTGTATTAAATAAATGTTTCAATGATAGAGAAAATCCTGCCGAAGAATTTTGCCTAAATAATAATATAAAAATTCTTCAAAAAATACCATATGATAATGAGTTGGCTAAAATTAATTCTAATGGGAAAATAGCAGTTCGAGAAAATGAAAATTATAATAAAATGTTTGAACAGTTACTGGGAAAAGTTAAAGAGGAGGTGCGTCATGAAACAACTGTTAATTATTAGCGGTAAAGGAGGAACAGGCAAAACAACTGTTGCTAGCGCTTTTATCAAACTTTCTCAAGCAAAGGCTTATGCTGATTGTGATGTGGATGCACCAAATCTTCATTTAATTATGAATTTAGACAATCCTAAGTTTACTGATTATTATGGTATGAAAAAAGCATCAATAGATACTGATAAATGTATTAAATGCGATTTATGCAGACAAAACTGTCGCTTCGATGCTATAAATATAGACAATATTTATAAAGTTAATAAGTACGATTGTGAAGGTTGTGGTGTGTGCGAATTAGTTTGTCCTGCTTTGGCTGTAAGTATGGTTGATGATAAAGCAGGAAATTTAATGCTTTATTCTAAAGAAGATACTGTTTTTTCTACAGCAGAATTAAAAATGGGAAGCGGAAACTCAGGAATGCTTGTAACGGAAGTAAAAAAACAAATGAAATTAAATTCATCAAAGGCAGCAGATTTAGCTATAATTGACGGCTCTCCAGGGTTAGGTTGTCCAGTTATAGCGTCTATAAGTGGAGTGAATTTAGCAGTAATTGTAGCTGAACCTTCAGTATCTGGAATAAGTGATATGAAACGAATTATTGAGACCGCTAATAGTTTTAAGACAAGATTAGCAGTTTGTATCAACAAATATGATACTAATATGGATATATCACATGATATAGAAATTTATTGTAAAGAAAACAATATTGATTTTATAGGTAAAATTCCCTTCGATTTAAATGCAGTTAAAGCTATTAACAATGGTTATTCCATTGTTGATATAGATTGTGCAGCTGGGCGTGCTGTGCAAAATATTTATAATAAATCAATTGATATTTTATATTGCTAGGAGAAGAAAATGAGTGAAAATTGTAATTCAAATTGCGGTTCATGCAGCCAAGATTGCGAAAGCAGAAAAGAAGAAAATGAATTTCTAGAACATCTTAATGAAAAAAGTAGTGTAAAAAAAGTTATAGGTATAATAAGCGGAAAAGGAGGGGTTGGAAAATCTTATGTAACATCCATCCTTTCAGTAGCAATGAAAAGGCTAGACTATAATGTTGCTGTATTGGATGCAGACATTACTGGACCATCTATACCGAAGGCTTTTGGAATTAAAGGAAAAGCAAAAAGTAGTGAACATGGTATTATTCCATCAAAAAGTAAGACAGGTATTGATGTTATGTCAACAAACCTTTTACTAGATGATGATACAGACCCAGTAATTTGGAGGGGGCCTCTTATTGCAGGTGTTGTTAAACAATTTTGGACAGATGTAGTATGGAAGGATATTGATTATATGTTTGTTGATATGCCTCCAGGAACAGGAGATGTTCCTCTTACAGTGTTTCAATCAATTCCTGTAGATGGAATAATTGTTGTTACATCACCACAAGAACTTGTATCTATGATTGTTGAGAAAGCTGTTAAAATGGCTGAAAATATGAATGTTCCTATAATAGGAATTATTGAAAATATGTCATATTTTCAATGCCCTGATTGCAATAAAGAATATAAAATTTTTGGTGAAAGCAATATAGAAGAAGTTGCTAGTAAACATAATTTAAAAGTTGTCGCTAAACTTCCAATTGATCCCAAAATTGCAGCATCAGTTGACAAGGGTTTGGTAGAATTGTGCGATGATAGTTTGTTTGAAAATGTTATTAATATAATAGAAAAAAATAATTGGAGGAAATGATAATGAAAATAGCAGTTGCAAGTGAAAGAGAAATGGTTACAGAGCATTTTGGTCATTGTATAAATTTTAATATTTATGAAACAGAGGATAATAAAATTATCAATAGTAAATCTATTGCAAATCCAGGACATAGACCAGGATTTTTACCTAATTTTCTAAACGATATGGGGGTTAATGTAATTATATCAGGTGGAATGGGCGGTGGAGCCATAGATATATTTAATGAAAAGGGTATAGAAGTAATTACAGGAGCAAGAGGTGAGGCAAAAATAGTTGCAGAACAGTATCTTCAAGGAAATTTAAAATCAACTGGTTCAATATGTCATGAACATAAGCATCACGATGAATGTGGTGAATAGGATTGACTTTCATTGTAAAATTGCTTATAATTGTTGAAAGCTATGTTTAAAATGAAAATGGAGTGGTTATATGGCAAGACCTAGGAAGTGGAGAAAGGTATGCTGCCTTCCTGAAAGTAATCGATTTGGACCTTTGGATACATCTTTAATAAATGAAAATATTGTAAATATGACTGTTGATGAATATGAAACAATCAGGCTTATCGATTTAGAAGGATTATCTCAGGAGGAATGCGCATCACAAATGAATGTAGCACGTACAACAGTACAAGGAATATACAGCGAAGCAAGAAAAAAAATTTCTGAATCATTAGTTAATAATAAAATTTTGATGATTGAAGGCGGAGATTACAAACTTTGTGATGGAGAGGGTGCCTTCTGCAATGACAGATGCCACAGACGAAGGTGTGGACGAAGTTAATGATTAATATTTATTATAACTGTTACATAATAGTAGCAGTTATTTTTTTAAGAAGTTATTGACATATGTCAATAATAGTGTATAATATATTTATAGATGACATATGTCAATAATATGGAGGTGAAAATATGCCAAGAAGAGATGGAACTGGCCCAATGGGAATGGGATCAATGACAGGTAGAGGATTTGGATTGAGAAAAAATAATAATATGTATGGAGGAAGATGTTTTGGACATGGATTAGGTAGAGGTTTTGATTGTAGATATGACTACTTATCTAATAAAGAAATGTTGCAAAAACAAAAAGAAATTCTTCAAATTAGATTAAAAGCTATTGAAGATCAGTTAGATGAACAATAGCAATTAGGGAGGGAATATATGAAGATTGCAATACCAGCAGAAAATAAAAGTATGACTTCAAGCGTTTATGAATCATATGCAAGGGCACCTTATTTCTTAATTTATAATACTATTACTAAAGAATATGAATTTTTAGATAACAGTGCTGTTTTAAGTCAAGGTGCTGCAGGAATTAGAGTATCACAAATTATTGCTGATAATGGAGTAAAGGCATTAATAACACCAAGATGTGGAGAAAATGCAAACAATATATTAAAAAATGCAGAAGTTTTAGTTTATCAGTCTGCACCTGGTAGTCTACAAGATAATATTAATGAGTTTATACAAGATAAACTCAAATTATTAGATGAATTTCATCCAGGATTACACAAGAAATAGCTATCAATCCAAAACAAAATATCGCCAATCACATTTTGTGATTGGCGATATCCTTATTTAAAATGCTATTTTTCAAACCTAATTGTAAGATAAAACTAATAATAAATTGTACAAACAAATATTATATTTTTAGGCATATGTTAATACAATATAAAAGATATAGTTTTATTTTAGGGGGAAGGTGCAAGTGTCAAAAAGAAAATCAAAATCAAATTCAACAAAAAAATTAAAATCAAAAATAAATGAAAAATCTAAAACAAATGAAAAATCTAAAACAAATGAAAAATCTAAAACAAATGAAAAATCTAAAACAAATGAAAAATCCAAAACAAATATATCCAAACATTTAATAAGTTCATTTATAATGCCTATAATTCTAGCAATATTTATTATATTAAATGGGGAGACAACAAGTTTAGCGGCTGATAATATAAATACTGGATTAGTACTTTACAATACTGTAAAAACTGCACTAGAATCACAAAAATATTTTAGTGATATATTAAAAGAAAATAGTGAGATTATCGAAAATAATCAGGAGTTTTCTTCGGAAAACGCTTCAGCAGATGCAACCTTTATATCTAAATTAAATACAACAAACAATAAAATAGCATTGACATTTGATGACTGCAACAATAGGGCAAATATGGAGGAAATACTCGATATATTATCAGAAGAAAATGTAAAAGCAACATTTTTCATTACAGGCGATACGATAGAAAGATACCCTGATATGTTATATAAAATAATTGATAGTGGAAATTCCATTGGAAATCATTCATATAAGCATAGAGACTTTACAGTAATTACATCAGAGGAAATAAAAGAAGAAGTAGAAAAGACAGAAGAAGCAATTAAGGAATTAACAGGCAAATCAACAAAACCTATGTTCAGACCTCCTTATGGCAGGTTTAATGATGAAGTGATAAATACTTTAGGAAACTTGGGCTTTACTAAATTTGTATACTGGTCAATTGATACAAGAGACTGGTCAGGAATTTCTGCAGATGATATTACTAGCGAAGTTTTATCTAATGCAAAACCAGGAGCAATAGTGTTGATGCACGCTTCATACGGCGCCAAAAATACTCCTGCAGCATTGCCAGAAATAATAAAAGGATTAAAAGAAAAGGGATATGAGTTTGTTACTTTTGATGAATGATACTATCATTATATGTCATATTTTATTATCCTAAAGTAACGAATCATCAAGGTCATGGGTTGGAAATTAACAAATTCAGTTTGCAAACACTAGTCAGAGAAAAACAATAGACAAAAAAATAACTTTATGTTATTATGGACTCAATAAAGTGAAAGTGAGGTCGATCATGACTTATAGACAGCGCATGGCAAAAAAAACAAGAGATAAGATCCTTGGAACTGCGATAGATTTATTTAAAAAGAAAGGTTACGCTAATGTTTCAATAGCTGAGATTGTCAATACGGCTGGAGTATCCCGAGGTAGTTTTTATGCCCATTATAAAAATAAGGATGATCTGCTTGACGGTGCAGGAATTATTAAAGAAAATGATTATTCGATTTTTTATGAGGCTCTACGTAATGCCCCGTGTTTTGCTGATATTGATCCTTTACAAAAGCTAAAGAGTTTTCTCTATCAGACAAATTCCATAATCGTGTCAGACTCCACAGCGGACATGATCAGGCATTATTACAGCTATATGATCCAATCTTCTAAGAACCTGCTACGTAGCGATAGAACATATAATCGTATCATTATGGAATTACTTGGTGATTGCCGCCAACATCATTTATTGAATAATATCTATACAGATGAACAGATTTTAGAAATGTGCACTCTTCTCAATAGGGGGATATGTATAGATTGGGCAATGAATGACGGGTCATTCCCTATAGAAAGCAAAAATTATCTCATTGATAATTTTATTAGTACCATATCCGTATAGTAATGAGTTTTTTTGATAATATTGCCGTTTCTTCTGAAAACCAAATGTAAATAGCTTGCTAATAAAGATCAATGAACCTTTTAGTTAGACAGTATAATATACTGAATTAACTAAAGGGTTTTTTGCTATTTTTTGCTATCTTTTTAGTATGTTATCAAGATTTTTTAGTATGTTATCAAAAAAACGTTGACAACATAGTGAGATAATGCTAGAATAAACTAACTGAACACATGTATGTTAAAGACAGATGAATATTAAAAATATCATCATGTTAAATTCACTCATGCATATTGATATCATGTGAACGATAGACAAATTGGAATTGGTGCTTGCTCCTAGTATCAACAGTGTTGTGCCGGCTATCCTTGGCGCATTGCTTGGTTCAGTCATTGTTGGTAATCTGAAATATTATATATTACCTCTAATAGCAGCCGTGTTCTTACTCGCTTTCACTAAAATTAATACGGCGCTAATCATAGTCATTCTTCTTGCTATCTCACTGAGTAACGGTTTTCTTTTAAAATCTTATACAGATAATAAGAATAAGGCTCAGTTGGTAGAGTCAGCAGAAAAGTTTGAGTCATAAAAAATATAATTTAATAAAAGAAAGGAGTAATTTTATGAACAAGGGAACAGAAATTTATGAACAGTCAATTGTTATCGATGCTTGTGCACCGCTGGCATGTCCTTCTGATGAGGATATGTTTAGATATGAGCATTTCTTGCCTGGCAAATTTGCCATGATAGCCGCTACGATACTTCCAATGAATGATTATTTACAAAGCGCTATGGATAGAATAACCAAATTTTACAAAATTTTTAGAGGCGATCCTAGAGTGAAGCACATTCTTACAGTAGAGGATATTTATGAAGCAAAAAAGAATGGTCAATTAGGCATTATGCTTGCTTTTCAGGGATGCTCACCATTGCAGAATGATTTAGAATACATTGATATTTATTATCGCTTGGGACTTAGACAGATGATGCTTTGCTATAATATCAAAAACTGTGTAGGAGATGGTTGCACTGAACCAGGAGATGGCGGTCTATCGATTTTTGGTGTCAATGCAATTGCACGAATGAATGAGCTGGGAATTCTGATTGATCTTGCTCATACTGGCTACCGAACAACAATGGAGGCTATGGAAGTTAGCAAAAAACCTGTTGTTTTCAGCCATGGCAATGCTCGAGGTGTTTGGGATAATCCACGTAATCTTAAAGATGATCAGGTGGTTAAAGTAGCCAAGATGGGTGGTGTTGTTGGAGTTAACGGTTATCCTGGATTCGTTTCTGCTAAAAACCGTCCAACAGTAAATGATTTTATAGACCATATAGATTATTACGTTAAGTTAGTTGGTATTGACCATGTGTCTTTAGGCGTTGACTATTTTCAGGGGCAAGCTGGCATTATGGACGATAAAGTCGCTCAGATGTTATATGATAGGTTGATTGGATCAGGTTCTTGGAGTAAAAGTGCTTATCCACCTCCTCCTTATTATTATCCAGAAGAAATTGCTCTTCCTAAACTGATGCCTAACCTTCCAGATGCATTGCTTGCACGTGGATATGGAGAAAACGATATCAAAAAAATATTGGGCGAGAATTATATTCGCGTCCTTAAAGAGGTATGGAAGTAGGGTTATATCATGGATTTTTTTAAGAGCATTCAGACAGTAGATACTCATACTGTCGGCCAATCAACCAGAATTGTGTTAGCTGGTGTTCCTACCTTGCGTGGCAATTCAATAATGGAGAAAAAAAACTATTTGGCAAAGCACTATGATTATATTCGCTCTTGCATTATGCTGGAACCTAGGGGGCATGCCGACATGTTTGGAGCATTTATCATTGAACCGGTTCATCTGGACGCTGATTTCGGTATGATTTTTATGGATGGAAAAGGTTATCTTAATATGTGTGGTCATGGCACTATTGGTGTGGCAACCGTATTAGTTGACATGGGGATGGTCAATGTAACCGAACCATATACCGAGCTGGTTTTGGAATCTGCTGTAGGTCTGATTAAGGCACGAGTTCTCGTAGAAAATCGCAGAATTAAAAATGTTAGTTTCATCAATACACCTTCATTTTTATTTCAAAGAGATGTTGTACTCGATGTTCCTGGGTTAGGCACTCTAAAATTTGATATTGCTTTTGGTGGTAATTTTTTTATCATAATTAAAGACAGTGAGTTAGGCGTTGAAATATCTCCTAATAATACACCAGACATCACTCATAAGGCATTGAAACTGCTAAACTACGCTATGGAACATGTTCCAGTTAAGCACCCATTACTGCCCATTAATAAAATTGAGCTTGTTGAAATATATGGTAAACCAAAAAACAAGGATGCGAACTGTCAAAATATAGTTGTTTTTGGTGATGGCCAGGTTGACCGTTCACCTTGCGGCACGGGGACTTGTGCCAAGATGGCAGTTCTTTATGCAAAGGGAGAATTGGAAATAGGGAAAGATTTTGTACATGAAAGTATTCTCGAAACAAAATTTACGGGGCGTATCTTAAATAAGACGAAGGTAGGGAATTTTGAAGCGATCATTCCACAAATAACCGGAAGCGCATATATTACAGGATTTAACAATTTAGTAATCAATCAAGATGACCCACTAAAAGTTGGATTTCGCCTTAGCAAATAAAAAAACAGTGGGACAAAAATATAATGGATCCTATAAGTTAGACAGTTAATAAAAAGAATGTATTTCTCAAAATTAACTGACTCTACTTTGTAGGGTCCTTTTTATTAATAAAGATATTCCAACAGTTTTTTTCAGCTTGAAAAGCAATGGAATGATATCAATAAGTTTTAAGATTGTAAGTCAGGTATATTAACTTCATCATATAAAATGCTAGGCTACAAAAAATTTTGTGGCGATGGTTATTCATTAGATATATACTTGAAATAAATATAAAAAAAGTTAAATAATTATAAAAAATCTATTTCCAATATGTACAAAATCTGCTATTATATTATATCAAGTAGACAAGTTGTTAGGCGGTTATATGTTAACGTATGCTTTTTTCATTGTTATACAAAAAATTATACTAGGAGCGTAATTTATGTTAAAAAATATTGGTTGGCGAGTAACGATTGCAGCTATCCTCCTTAATTTAGCCAGTGGATTTATTTATGCTTGGAGCGTATATGCGGCGGCTCTTATTCAAGAATTAGGATTTACCAAGACTCAGGCTATGTTACCTTATACTGTGGCTTTGGCTATGCTTGCGGTAATGATGGTACCAGGAGGTAAATTATTTGACAAATATGGGCCTAGGGTTGTAGCTACTGTTGGTGGTATATTTATGATTGTAGGTATGGTGTTTACTTCTATGCAAACTACTATACAAGGATTTATTGTTTTTTTTGGAATTTTAGTAGGAACTGGGGCGGGTATATCATATGGGGTTACTATTCCTACTGCAGTAAAGTGGTTTTCACCTACTAAACGGGGATTGGTATCTGGTTTAGTAGTAGCTGGTCTCGGATTAGCAGCAGCATATGCAGCTCCTTTAGCACAAGTAATTATTAATGTAGTAGGTGTTAAAAAAACATTTTTGATCATTGGGATAATTTTTGGCGGATTAGTGGTTTTATTATCACAATTTTTAGCAGTACCTCCAGTTGGATATGCACCACCTGGAACATCTGCGACTACATCAAGTGGGAGTTCTGGCAAAAGGGACTTTTCTCCTATAGAAATGATTACAACTATTCAATTTTGGCTAATTTGGTTTATGTATTGTTTTGGAGCTATTGCTGGTCTTATGGTAATAGGTCACATTGCCATAATTGCTAATATCCAGGCACATCTTAAGTGGGGCTTTGCTCTTGTGGCAATTTTGGCTGTTTTTAACTCTGGAGGTAGAGTTATAGGAGGATTTTTATCGGATCGAATTGGACGTAACAAAACATTGATATTAATGTTTGTACTTCAAGCAGCTAATATGCTCATGTTTAGAAATTATACTAGCATGACTTCTTTGACGGTAGGAGTTTGTATAGCAGGTATTGCATATGGAGCGTTGTTGGGTATTTTCCCAGCTTTAACTTATGACTATTTTGGTCTTAAAAACAGTGGCATGAATTATGGTCTAGTATTCACCGCTTTTGGTGCAGCAGGTATAATTGGACCTTTAATGGCAGGGAAAATTGTTGATGTTACTGGAACTTACAATTATGCTTACATAGCCTCAGCTTTTATTTTGGTAATATCTGCAATAATGGTCAAATTTCTTAAAAGACCTAATACTAGATAATGAAAAATATTTTAAGTTAAAAAATAAAATAAAATGTTTTAAAGTTGAAAAATAATTATTGACTTTTTATAAAAAATACAGTAACATTGGAATAATAAAAAATGCAATGAAGCAGAGAAAAGTATTTCAGACGTTTACAGAGAGTCGGTAGGATGAGATCCGATAACATAGAATTATAATATACACTGCTGAGCAGGTTTGTTTAAAGGATTTCGAGTAGACAAACACGTTTACCTACGTTACAAGGTTAGAAGTTTATCGACTTTGAAGAGTGATGATTTATATCATAAATAGGGTGGTACCGCGGATCTTTCGTCCCTATAAACACATTTGCTTTATCTAGCACATGTGCTTATAGGAATGAAAGATTTTTTATTTATGAAGTGATTTTCATTCATAAAAAATTTAAGAAGGAATTCAAATGAACGAATGAAAAATCAACATGCTGTTATACAAGTCTTTTAAGGATTGCATGATGGTATAATGATTAAATATATATAAATTTTTCCCTAGATAGAATTTTTCTGCTTGGGATGTTATAAGGAGGACAGAAAGGAAATGATAATTACAGATATTTTAGTAAAAAATGCCAAAGAATTTCCTGATGAGATAAGTTTAGTTGAAGTCAGTCCGGAAATTCAGGAACAAAATGAAAAGGAATGGAAGGAATTTGAGCTTGTTGAACCAGGAAAAGCAAAGGAACATCGTAGAGAAATAACCTGGGGAGAGTTTAATGAAAGGGCAAATAAGGTTGCAGGTTTGCTCATGGACAAGGGTATAAAAAAGGGAGACAAGGTAGCTATACTTTTGATGAATTGTCTTGAATGGCTTCCTATTTATTTTGGAATATTAAAAACTGGAGCACTAGTTGTTCCTATGAATTTTCGTTATACATCTGAAGAAATTAAATATTGTCTCAAATTATCAGAAGCAGATGCCCTAGTTTTTGGTGAAGAGTTTATAGAGCGTGTGGATAGCATTAAGGGTTGTGTCAATAAAGTAAAATCTTTAATTTATGTGGGAGAACATTGTCCTACATTTGCTTCTAGTTATAATAATCTAATTAACCAATACAATATCCAGGAACCAAAAGTTGAAATTTTCCCACAGGATGATGCAGCAATTTATTTTTCCTCTGGTACAACTGGGTTTCCTAAAGGGATTCTACATACTCACAGTGGTTTGTTATCTACATGCTATACTGAAAATAATAATCATGGTCAAACAAAGGATGATGTTTTCTTATGTATTCCTCCTTTCTATCATACAGGGGCTAAAATGCATTATTTTGGTAGCTATTTAGTTGGCGGTAAGGGTGTTATTCTTAAAGGCGTTAAACCAGAGTGGATACTTAAAACCGTTTCAGAGGAAAAAGCAACTATTGTTTGGCTTTTGGTGCCTTGGGTACAGGATATATTGGACAAGATAGACAATGGATGTATTAAACTTGATGAATACGATTTGAGTCAATGGAGATTAATGCATATTGGTGCTCAACCAGTTCCTCAAAGTTTGATTCATCGTTGGCAAAAAGTATTTCCTAATCATTTATATGATACGAACTATGGGCTAAGTGAATCTCTTGGACCTGGATGTGTTCATCTTGGGCTTGAAAACATTCACAAGGTTGGGGCTATTGGAAAAGCAGCACATAACTGGGATCTTAAGATAGCTGATAGTAAAGGAAATTCAGTGAATCAAGGAGATGTGGGTGAACTGATGGTAAAAGGTCCTGGAGTTATGAAATGTTATTATAATGATCCTAAAGCAACTAATGAGGTTTTGAAGGATGAGTGGCTGTTGACAGGAGACATGGCTCGAATGGATGAAGATGAATTTGTATATTTAGTTGATAGAAAAAAAGATGTTGTAATTAGCGGTGGGGAAAATATTTATCCTGTACAAATAGAAGATTTTATCAGAAGACATAATTCTGTCAAAGATGTAGCAGTTATTGGTCTATTTGACAAACGCCTTGGAGAGATTGCAGCAGCAATTATTGAGTTAAAGTCTGGCTTTGAATGTAGGGAAGAAGAAATTATGAAATTTTGTGAAAAACTTCCAAGGTATAAAAGACCTAAAAAAATATTTTTTGATGAAATTCCAAGAAACCCTACAGGAAAAATTGAAAAAGTAAAAATCAGAGAAAAATATTGTGCTAAAAGTGTTGTTGATATTCAAAACAAATATTAAAAATAGAAAACTTAAAATTAAAATTATATGAAAGGGGTAGTTGCATGAAAAAATTAATGATTGGCAATGAAGCAATTGCTAGAGGTGCTTATGAAGCTGGAGTAAGAGTTGTATCTTCATATCCAGGAACACCAAGCACAGAAATAACAGAATATATAGCTTATTATAATGAAGTTTATTCAGAATGGGCTCCAAATGAAAAGGTAGCCATGGAAGTTGCTGTGGGTGCTTCTATTGGAGGAGCTAGATCCATGTGTGTTATGAAGCACGTTGGACTTAATGTGGCGGCAGATCCATTATTTACAGCTTCTTATACAGGAGTTAACGGAGGATTTGTAATAGTTGTTGCAGATGATCCTGGAATTTACAGTTCACAGAATGAGCAGGATTCTAGAAATTATGCAAAGGCAGCCAAGGTTCCAATGCTTGAACCTACAGATAGCCAGGAATGCAAGGACTTTATGAAATTGGCTTTCCAAATCAGTGAGGAATTTGATACTCCTGTAATGGTAAAGCTTACAACCAGGGTAGCTCATTCACAAAGTATTGTGGAATGCGGTGAAAGAACAGAGGTGCCACTTAAAGAATATGTTAAAAACCCTGCAAAATATGTAATGTTGCCAGCTATGGCTAAAAAGAAACATGTTTTTGTTGAAGAAAGAATAAACAAGCTTAGGGAATATTCTAATAATACTCCAATTAACAAAATTATTAATCCAGAGAAGGAAACAGGAGTAGTTACATCAGGAATTTCTTATCAATATTGTAGGGATGCTTTAAAGGACGAAATGTCTTATTTGAAAGTTGGAATGGTATTTCCTCTTCCTGATAAATTATTTACTGATTTTTACAATTCTAAGGAAAAAGTATATGTTGTAGAAGAGCTTGAGCCTTTCATGGAAGAAAGATTTAAAATGTTAGGTTTTAAGGATGTAATTGGAAAGAATCTTTTCCCTCTTTGCGGCGAATATAGCTCAAGAATGTTAAAGGAAAAAATTCTTGGTGAAGGTCAGTTAGAAGATGTTGATATTGACGATAAAGATATTCCAATAAGACCTCCTGTTCTTTGTCCAGGATGTCCCCATCGAGGAACATATTATATATTGAAAAAACTCAAACTTAATGTCATGGGAGATATAGGGTGCTATACATTGGGAGCTCTTGCTCCATTAGAAGCTGTTGATGCTTGCCTTTGTATGGGAGCGGGTATTGGTATGGCTCATGGTATGGAAAAGGCTAGAGGTAATGATTTTGCACATAAAACTGTAGCTGTTATAGGTGATTCAACTTTTGCTCATTCTGGAATAACAGGACTTGTAAATATTGTATATAACAAAGGGATTTCCACAGTTATTATATTAGATAACTCTATTACAGGTATGACTGGTCATCAAGAAAACCCTACTACTGGAAAAACTCTTAAGGGTGAAGCTACAGCAAGTATAAATCTTGTAAAATTAGCTGAAGCTATAGGAATTAAAAGAGTAACTGTTTGTGATCCATATAATCATAAAGAATTCGAAAAGATTGTTAAAGAAGAAGTAAATACTGATGAACCTTCAGTAATTATTGCTCAAAGACCTTGTGCACTTCTAAAATCAGTAAAAACTCAACCTGCTTATCACATTGATCAAGAAAAATGTAAATACTGTAAAATGTGTTTAAAAATTGGCTGCCCTTCAATTATTGATACGGGGGATGGGGTTAGAATTAATGACGCTTTATGTGTTGGCTGTGGACTTTGCGCTTCAATTTGTCCTTTCGGAGCAATTGTAAGGGAGGAAGAATAATGAAAAATATTTCTATATTAATAGTTGGTGTAGGTGGTCAGGGAACATTGCTTACAAGCAGAATACTTGGTAGTGTAGCCATGGAATTAGGCTATGATGTTAAAATGAGTGAATTACATGGTATGTCCCAAAGGGGAGGTTCTGTTGTCACTTATGTAAAAATGGGTGAAAAAGTATATTCTCCTATTATTGAGGAACAGGAAGCTGATATAATTTTGGCTTTTGAAGAGCTAGAAGGTATTAGATGGAATAGATTTTTGAAAAAAGATGGGATGCTTGTATTAAATACTCAACAAATTGATCCAATGCCTGTAATTACTAGAAAAGCATCATATCCTGAAAACATTACTGAAAAGTTGCAGAATGCTTATTCAAATACGATTCTTATTAATGCCTTAGATATAGCAAAAAAATTAGGTAACGTGAAAGTAGTTAATGTTATTATGCTTGGTAAAATAGCAAAGGTATTAGAACTTGATGAAGAACTTTTCTTTAAGGCTATTGAAACGTCAGTTCCTGCGAAATTTTTGGATTTAAACAAAAAAGCTTTTGCAGAAGGATATAACAGTTAGATAGGGAGTATAATATGCAGAATCAGATTTGGAACCCAATGTTTGAATGTATAGATAGAGAAAAGTTAAGGAAGTTTAACCTCGATTGGAATTGTCAAACGAAGAAGAGGAAAAATTGTTTTGAATAAGGTAAGCAAAGATATTTAAATTATAAAGAATCAAAAAATTCCGTGTATTGATACGGAATTTTTTTATGGTGTGCCCAGCATTGTTGACAGCTTGACGATTTATTACCTTCTACTAGATTGAAAATATTTTTTTTCAAAGAACAGGATTAACAGAACCTCAATTAGTGAATATACCGTGAACTCTTGTTTCATCTTATATTGCAGGAGTTAATTCCATTAAAGTGAGTGTAATAGGTAATACCTATTATATGTATTATATAATTATATTTTACAATGTATAACTAACGTAATATGATATAAGTAAGTAAAATCAACTATAAGGAGTACATAAAAGATGGGCATTGTTAAAAAATCAGTAAATGTATTATCTGTGATGTTTATAATTATTTCGTTTACAACGCTAATTACAGGATGCAAAGGGCAGCCGGAACAAGAGGCTCACATCAAATATTACTATAGTTTTACAGACTCAATAGGAAATACTGTTAATTTAAAAAACAAGCCTCAAAATGTAGTTTCACTTGTTGGATCTTATTCCGAAACTTGGATATTAGCAGGAGGGAATCTTTCAGGGGTAACAAACGATGTAATAAGTGAAAGAAATATGGATTTGCCTAGTGAAACAAAGATTGTTGGTACAATAAAAGATCCAAATGTAGAAGAAATAATAGCTCTTTCTCCTGATTTTGTTTTGCTTTCTACTGATATAGAAAGTCATGTTAAGATTTCTGAAACTCTAAAAAAAG
Organism: Tissierellia bacterium; assembly: GCA_028709465.1. Classification (GTDB taxonomy): domain Bacteria; phylum Bacillota; class Clostridia; order Tissierellales; family Sedimentibacteraceae; genus Sedimentibacter. The sequence goes on from JAQVWY010000032.1 coordinate 19,973, forward strand.
CTAATATACCATTTGCATTTTTTAAGGTAGAACATTTCGAGGACTATCTGGACATGCTAAAGACATGCACAGATATAACAGGCAATAAAGAATTATATGAGAAAAATGGTTTGGCAGTTAAGAAACAAATAGATGATGTTTTAACAAAAATAGATAAGGATGATAATCCTGAAATATTGTTTATTCGTGCTTTTTCAAGCGGTGTAAAAGCAAAAGATGATGATAATATGGCTTGCAAAATTCTTAACGACTTAGGTACTGTAAATATAGCCTCGAAGCATAAGTCTCTTTTGGAGGATTTAAGCATAGAAGAAATTATTCTAGAAGATCCGGATTATATTTTTGTTGTAACAATGGGAGACAGCGAAAAAGCTTTAAAGACTTTAAGAGACGGAATAGAGAAAAATCCGGCATGGAGCGAATTATCGGCAGTAAAAAACCATAGATATATTGTGCTTCCAAAGGAGTTGTTCCACTATAAACCTAATGCAAGATGGGGTGAAAGCTATGAATATATTGCAAAAATTCTCTATCCAGATGAATTTAAATAAAAACACCAAAAGCTATAACGTTACTATTATAGTTTTTCTTTCTATATTGCTGATAATTGGAGCTTTAATGAGTGTAAGCATTGGTTCTGCAAAAATACCTTTATCAGATATTATATCTGCAATGAAACAGGGAGATAATACCTTAAAAACTTATATAATTATTATGTTTGTAAGGATACCAAGAACACTGGCTGCAGTTCTTGCGGGCTGTGCCTTATCG
>JAQVWY010000032.1:20843-29013 GCA_028709465.1 Tissierellia bacterium
AATACCTTTATCAGATATTATATCTGCAATGAAACAGGGAGATAATACCTTAAAAACTTATATAATTATTATGTTTGTAAGGATACCAAGAACACTGGCTGCAGTTCTTGCGGGCTGTGCCTTATCGTTTTCAGGAGCTATGTTGCAGTCAGTGCTTAATAATTCTCTTGCAAGTCCAAATGTTATTGGAGTTAATTCAGGAGCAGGATTATTTGCTGTTTTGATTGCGGCCTTCTTTCCTGCTAGTTTACATTTTACAACTGTTGCAGCCTTTACAGGTGCCATTTTGGCTGTGTTTTTAGTTTATTTTATAGCACAAAAGACAGGGGCTTCCAGGATGACTATAGTTTTGTCAGGTGTTGCCGTATCAAGCTTTATAGGGGCTATAACAGATACTATATTGACTTTAAAACCCGATACAGTTTTTGCCCGTACTACATTTTTAATAGGGGGCTTTTCTGGTATAACAATGGAAAAGATCAGCTTTGCCGGTTTGTTTATTGTTCTTGCTTTTTTTATTGCTTTAATTATTAGCTATGATATGAATATACTGGCGCTGGGAGATGAAAGTGCCAAATCTTTAGGGTTAAATATAGTTAGAGTCCGTTTTATGTGTTTGATTCTTGCTGCAGTATTGGCAGGATGTGCTGTAAGCTTTGCAGGACAAATAGGATTTATCGGACTCATAGTTCCACATGTATCAAGATTTTTGGTAGGATATGACAATAGGATTTTGCTTCCGGTATCAGCTCTATTAGGAAGTATTTTCTCTTTAATATGTGATTTGTTGGCACGTGTACTTTTTGCACCCTTTGAAATTCCTGTTGGAATTATAATGTCTTTTCTGGGAGGCCCATTTTTTATATATCTATTAATTAAAGGCAAGAGAGGTCAGCTTTATGATTAGATTAAACAATATAACGGCAGGTTATAATAAAGTTGAAATCATTAAAAATATAAATATAACTTTTGAAGAAGAGAGTATTACAAGTATTGTAGGCAAAAATGGCTGTGGAAAGACTACCTTGTTAAAAACAGCAGCAAATTTGCTAAAACCTTTTAGCGGAGAAATTACTATAAGCGGTAAGGATATTTCATGCATCCCAAACAAGGAGCTTGCAAAGAAGGTTGCTTTTTTACCTCAGAACAGAACAGTTCCAAATATGACTGTATATAATTTAGTTATGCATGGCAGGTATCCATATTTAGGCTTTTCCCGCACTCCTGAAAAAAAAGACAAGGAAATTGTAAAGAATGCTTTAGAGAACATGAGGCTTAATAAATATATGAATGAAAATATGTGGGAGCTTTCCGGTGGACAACGCCAAAAGGTTTATTTAGCAATGGTTTTAGCTCAAAATACAGATATAATATTCTTGGATGAGCCAACTACTTATTTAGATATTAATCATCAGCTTGAAATATTAGAAATAGTAAAAAAACTAAAGAAAATGAAAAAAACTATAGTAATGGTGCTTCACGATATAAGTAATGCACTTTCCTATTCAGATAAAATTTGTTTGATGGATAACGGAGAGATAGTAATATACGATACTCCACAAGCTGTATTTGACAGTAAAGATATAGACAGAATCTTTAATATTAACTCCGAACAGGTGCTAGTTGGGAAAGAAGCTGTAAAGCAGTATTTGTTCTATCTAAAGAAAAATTAAAATTTTGAAAAAGAAAAAACTCTTTCTTGTAAGAATTATATTTAATTCCTTAAAGAAAGAGTTATTTTTATATATTACAGGATTATTTAAGATATCATATAGAAATTATTAGCAGGTTGCTCCACCAACAAGGTGAAGATTTGCATCTATAATTTCTTGTCTTCTTTCTAAAAGATCGTTTGAAAGCAATTGATTTTGTATATTTTCAAAGCCAATTCTTTCGATAGTTTGAGATAGGCGCTCCCCAGTTTTACCTTGTTCCATGTATAAAAGTATAGTCTTTTCAATTAAATTTAAAGCTTCTTCTATGTCTGTAAAAATCTTATTGAGAGGTTTGCCTAGAGATACTCGTTTGCCCCATCTTCCTCCAATATATATTTTATATCCTACTGTACCATCTTCTATTGCATCAAAGTGACATTTTCCGATACATCTTCCACAGTGGTTGCACTTATCTTTATCGATTTCAAGTATTCCATCTATAACTTTAGCTGCTTCTATTGGGCAAGTCTGTTCTATAGAACATTTCTTACACCCCATACATTCGTCTTTATTAAAATTGGGTATTCTTTGACCTATGATTCCAAGGTCGTTTAAGTCGGGCTTCACACAATTATTTGGACATCCACCTACACCAATTTTAAATTTGTGCGGAAGCTTAACACCTGAATATCCGTTAAAAAATCTTTCATGTATTTCTTCTGACAACCCAAAAGTATCTATTAGTCCATATTGACAGGTTGTTCCTTTACAGGATACAACCGGACGAACTTTAGAACCCGTACCCCCTGTTACAAGACCTTTCTTAGCAATATATGCTCTAAAGTTTTCAATTTTATCATAAGGAATTCCTTGAACTTCCACAGTTAATCTGGTAGTGAAAGTTATAACACCATTTCCGAAAAGCTCAGCAGCTTCTGATATACATTTATTTTGAGCAGCTGTTATTTTGCCATTTGTTGTAATAATTCTTCCAGAGAAGTTATCAGTACCTCTGTTGCTTAAGAATCCTAAAGCTTTTACTCTTTTTTCATCTGCTGCACTAACAGTTAAACATGCCATAATTTAAATCCTCCATAAATAGTTGTTATTTTAATTAGAACTTTTATGTAATCACATCCTTTATTATTTTTTATTATCTTTACAATACTAATATATCACTTGCACGATTAATAATAAAATGATATTATCTTATAATAATCATAGGTAAAACCTATTAATGGTTAAAAATTTGGTAGCATAGGGAGAGAAACGTGACAATAAGGCATTTAAGAATATTTGTTGAAGTTGCAGATTGCGGTAAAATGAGTGCTGCTGCAAATAAACTATATATTTCACAACCAACAGTGAGCCAAGCAATTAAAGAACTTGAGGAGCATTATGATATGTTATTGTTTGAGCGCATTAACAAGAAATTATATATAACCGAAAAGGGTAAGAAACTTCTTTTTTATGCTAGAAACGTAGTGGAGCAGTTTGATGATATGGAAGAAAAGATGTTTCAAGCTAATTATGTAGAGAAAATTAGAATTGGTGCAACTATTACAGTTGGAAATTGTATTATTAGTAACGTTATTAAAAGTTTCAATGAAATTAATCCTCAAGTTGAAACCTACTCTTATGTAAATAATACTAAGTATATAGAGGAAAAACTGCTAAAATCTGAACTGGATATCGGCATAGTGGAGGGAGAGGTTAAAAGCACAGATTTGATTTCTATTCCTGAAGTGAATGACTGTTTAATTCTTGCTTGCAGTACAAAACATCCTTTTGCTAGGAAGAAAGTTGTTAAGCTTTCAGATCTAACCACTGAAAGTTTTGCTATGCGTGAGCAAGGCAGCGGAACAAGAGAGCTTTTTGAAAGATATATGTTGGAAAACAGAATGCCGATAAAAATAGTTTTTGAGGGAAACAGTCCTGCTGCTATTAAAAAAGCTATTATAGAAAATCAATGTTTAGCAGTCATTTCCATACGATTAGTAGAAGAAGAAATTAAAAAAGGTCAGATACATGTTATTCAGAATACAGACCGTGACTGGGATAGATATTTTAGTGTAGTATATCATAAAAATAAGGTTGTAACGAATGAGATGAATAGCCTTATTGAAGTGGTAAAAAATTATAAGCATGTAGATATTCTTCATGAAATAAACTCAGGTAAACTAATAAAGTGATGCAGAGAAATGAACTTAATTTTTTATGCAAAGAGGAATTCCTTTTGATGTAAAACTACCTTCAGTAAGACTGTTGGAAGTATTGACATTATCTGAATCTGAGATGAATTTAGAATTAGAGAAAGGATATACGTATTATATACAGGATAAGACAAAATTAGCAGGCGATGCATTGTTTTTGTATAGTCGGTTTTTTAATTATGATTCTACGTTATGAAAAATTATTGACAACATAGTGATAGAATGCTATAATAAATTCAACTGAACATATGAATTTCAAATATACTTAAATACGACATATATTAGCATGTTAAATGTATGCGCACATATTAAAACATGTTAAAGCTAGACAAATTGTATTTTTAGTTTTTGATTTTTTAGGTGATGGCCAGGTTGACAGTTCACCATGCGGCACGGGGACTTGTGCCAAGATGGCAGTTCTTTATGCTAAAGGAGAATTGGAAATAGGGGGACAGAAATAAAATGGATCCTATAAGTTAGACAGTTAATAAAAAAAGTGTATTTTCCAAAATTAACTGTCTCTACTTTATAGGATCCATTTTATTTAAAAATTCAAGATTAAATTAAAGGAGGTACCCATGTTTAGAAAATTTGTATTAAAGATATTCTTAATATTAATTGTTTCTACCTTATTACAACCTTTATTTCCATTAATGGCTGAAAGTATAACAATTACTGTACCAATTGATATAAAAACAGCAAATGGGAAAAATTCTGGTAGTGACGGAGATTTGTTTGCTTATTTAATTGATCGTAATGGAATGGAAACAAAGACCGAAATAGACACACCTAAATATGATGATTTTGAGAGAAATGATTATAAAACTTATTATCCATCATTTCAGAATGCTCCATGGATGCTTGATAAGGTAAGATTTGAATTTGATGATGATAATGGTTGGGAGCTGTCACACATATATGTTAATGTGCCAAAATTGTCTGGAGGCATCTGGAGATGGTTTTATTTTAAAGGTGATTGGATGGGTTCAGATCCAGGAAATAGAGAAGAAATAACTTGGTCTATTGGTCCAAATACAAAGAGAAATATTACATATTGCGCATTAGATGATGTAAGAGGGAATATTCTTTTTTCAGAAAGTGATGCTGATAAATATTTTGGTCCGAAAGAAATAACATTTAAAGAATGGGGTAGCTTTTATAAATGGGGTTTACAAATAACAGATCAATATGATACTTATTATCCTAATGCTGATCTGTATAAAAATGCAGATAAACCTGGGAAGGTTATACTTAATACAGATACCATATATAAGAATTCTAAAGATTATAAATTTGAACTAAATTCCGAAGAAAGTCCAACAAATATCACTTTTCAACCTTATCCACAGATATGGGACACAATGAAAGAAAATGGAAAGGATATTGCCACATTTAATTTCAAGTGGATATTTCCAAAAGCAAGTACTAATAATAATGAAGTAAATTCAACAATTACATTGAAAAGGAAAGTTTTTTATTTGAATCAAGCTGATATTTCAATACCTAGCAATGTTTCCCAAGAAATATCTGAAGATAATTACTTCTTCAATTTAGATAAACAAATAATTAAAATTGATGCAAAAGTATCTAACAACATTGGTGTTTCTAATGATGATATAGCTAAGCAATTTAAAGGTAAAGCTTTTTTATTAAAAGGAAATTATGATTCATATGAGAGAGATAAAAATAACAATATTTTATATAGTCCTGAAGACAAGATATGTGAATTACGTTATTATTCGTCAATAAATGGCGTAATAACATTCGAAGGAATAATTCCTGCTAATTATACTACTGACAAGAAAGGCTTAAGTTTTGTGGTTGAAGATGTTAGTTCATTAGATGGTTTTGTTGTTGAAGAAAAACAACAAGATGATAGTAGAGAAGCAGGAAGTGTTCATAAGTATTTTTCTTCCTACAATGTAGATACTATACCGCCTACACTTATCATTGATAAAGATGTATCAGAAAGTTGGGCTCGAACACATTCGTTTAATATAACATCAAGGGAAGATATGATAGATGGGTTAGCTAATTATAGATTATATAATGAATACAATCAGCCTGTGAATATAACTAATTATTTAGGTACAGGAGGTGTCAACAGTGTTCAAAAAGTGCCCATAACAACTAGCGTTATAGAGGGTGCAGAGGTTAATTTAAAGCTAAGTGACAAAATTGAAGGTAAGTTTACCCTTAAAATAGATGGACGGGATGGTGCCAATAATTATGGCAGCAAAACAATAGATAATATTTGGATTGATAATAAAGCCCCTACAGTTAATGTTAATATTAAATATAATGAACGTGGGGCAGATAATAGTAAGAGAGCTGATTTTACATTTGATATTAATGATTTGTCAGGTACAGGCAAAGTGTATTATTGCTTTGTAGATAATTATAAAATACCAGCAAAGAATTCAGATGCATGGTACTTTGTTCAGCAAGGTGGCGATAATACAACAGCATCAATCAAAGTAGAAGAAGGGAAAGATTTTGTAGGGAGATTGTATTATTATACTGCTGATGAATGTGGAAATGACTCCTATGATAATGTTAATAATAGCTATAAATATGTGTCTCTATTTAATAAAAATGTAGTAGGATATATGGTAATAAAGGATATGACATCAGGAAAATCCAGGTATGATATAAGCTTCGAAGATGATGATAGTGGAGATAGATTAGAATATAGATGGGTAGATAAGAATGTACCTAAAACTGGGTTTGTTCAGGATTATATTTATTATATGCAAGATAATTATGGTAAATATCCTGATATAGGGGCAGCAATTCAAAAAGGAATTGATGATAAAGAATATATTCTAGACGGAACCTATGAGTTAGAATGTATAATAAATAGTATAAGTGATATTAAAGTAAAACAATCCTACACTTTTGTGTTTGATAATTCTAATCCTACTATTGAATTACCAGAGTGGACAAATGGAACCAAAATTAGAGATATTCAACAAGCTGCAATTAAAATATCAGATGTGGGCAGTATTGAAAAGGCAACTTATCAAATTGTGGATCTAGATAATAATCCAATAGGGGAAGAAATATCATTACCTATAAACAATGGAAAAGTAGATACACTAGTTAATATTCAGGTGCCGGAAGAGTTTCCTTCAGGAATATATGGCATCAGAATATATGCCCAGGATGCTGAAGGAAATTCCACAACTGTAGGTTATAATTATTTAGAAGGAACTGAAGGCAAATTAAATAAAAGGGATGCTAGCTATTATAACAATACCGCAATGAGGTTTGCTATAAGAAAGGAAAAACCATTATTAGAGCTGTTTTCTACAAGTGGTTATCCATTAGTAAATCCAACATCAAATGTAAAGCCAAACTTACAGCTGTTTTCTCAAGAATCATACAAATATATAACAGGGCAGAGCACCTATACAATTACTCTTAGGTATCGTGAGATTATGAAAGATATAGACAGGTTTAAATATAGCACATACCTTAAATATCAAGTCTCTCTAGATGGCATCAACTGGTCTAACTGGAAAGCTACTGGAAGAATGACCAATGAATTTGGTTCAAGCGTCATTGATTTTACAATAAATACTCCTTATGAATTAAATAATACAGCATTTAAGGATATATATATTAGGGCAGCTTGCTATAATGATTCTTCTGAATTAGGTATTACTCCTGATGAAAAATACATAAGTGAACCTATAGTAATATCTTTCAAACTTGATAATTCCCTAGCAGATTATGATATAGCTTATGATATTATAGAAAGAACAAATAAAGATGTCACTGGGATACTTACTATTCATAGGGATTCAAATAAGACCTATACTATAACATGTGATAATCCTCATATAGATATAATATCTAGGGATGAAAATTCTGCAGCAATAGTAATATCTAAAAGTGTCAATACTGAAATACTAATTGAAGATAATTTTGGAAATATAACTGAAGTACCAATAGAAGTAGATTGGATAGATAAGGAAGCTCCAGTTGCAGTAATAAATTACATAAAAGAAATTGATTCAGGTGCAAGAAAGGATGCAGAGATTAGTGTAACCATAAAGGATACGTTACCAAATACCACTAGATTTGCATTGATGAATCATGAAGGACTTCCTATTGAAGAGGATTATAATTTATTTGATAAGTTGAGAGTAGAAAGGAAGATCAAAATAAGTACAATTTCTTCAGAAAAAAATTACGGTGAATTTGATGAAACATATAATATCACCATTAGAGGAATTGATGGAGATTATTGTTTAGGATATTACTCAGAGGATACAATTGGAAATTCAATTTCAGCTT
>JAQVWY010000114.1 GCA_028709465.1 Tissierellia bacterium
AGAAAATAAAAAGATTTTAATAAAAGATAGTAACAAAGGACGTATACTAACGGATTATGGGAAAGAATATATAGATGAATTACTATTTAAAAATGAAAATGTTAAAATTGCAAATCAAATTGTTAATATAGTTCAAGATGTATCAAAAGCTCGTTTGCTTGAAGTTTTACAATTGAGAGTTCTTATTGAACCAGAAGGCGTAAAAATGGCTGCAGCAAATTGTAAAACTGAAAATGCAGAAATACTTGATCGCATATTAATTGATTATGCTTATGAAATACAACATAATATGTCAGGTGGTAAAAGTGACTTTGTTTTACATACATATATAGCAAAGTTATCTGGCAATGAAACTTTATATGAAATTATTAAGCTTTTGCTACAAAAGAATGATGCCTATGTTCAATTTTCAGAAGCAAATATATTAGCGCATCAGAAAATTAAACAACATAAAGATATTATAGATGCAATTATTGCAAATGATTGTGAAAAGGCAAAGGAAAAAATGAAATATCACTTGGTAGAAGTTATAAATGATATTGAAAGATTCTATTAAAAATTATTATAGGGGAGAGTGTTTCGATGCTTGTTTTAAATGAAAAGGATATGATGTTAGCAGCTGATCTTTCGGAAATTATGGACGCCATAGAAAAGGCACATATAATATTTAGAGAAGATAAATGTTATTTACCTGATAGGTATTTAGTATGTGACAATAATAAAATTATGATGTATATGCCGTGTTATGCAAATGGAGTTATTGGAACAAAAATGCTAGCTGAATTCCCTGAAAATCCTAAAAAGGGATTACCGTATTTGAGCGGATTAATGATTTTGAATAATTATGAAACAGGAGCTACAGAAGCTGTTATGAAAGGGGAGACTTTAACTGCTTTGAGAACAGGAGCTGCTGGTGGTGTTGCAATCAGACACTTCGCTCATGAAAATAGTCATTCAGTTGGATTGGTAGGATGTGGAGTTCAGGGACTTTACCAACTAATTTATGCGTGTGAAGTAAGAGATATAAAATCTATTTATTTGTTTGATGCTTATGCAAAAAATCTAGAACCTTTTATAGATAAACTAAAAAAGGCAATATCGACTAAAGAAATACAAATACATATATGTGAAGATGCAGCTGAATTGTTAAGCCATAGTGAGATTGTAATTACAGCTACTCAAGCAAGAGAGCCTTTATTTGTTAATGATGCTAAATTATTAGAAGGGAAATGTTTTGTAGCTATTGGCTCATGGCAGCCTCATATGAGGGAAATGCCAGATGCGATATGGAGTTTAGTGGATAATGTTTATACTGAATTGCCTTTTGCTTGTGAGGAAAGCGGAGATTTAAGTCAACCATTAGAAAAGGGATTATTAACTATGGATAGAGTTAAATTTATGGGCGACTTTTTGAAAGATAAGAGTAACGGAAACATTCCGAAGTTAGGAAGTACAAGATATTATAAGTCTGTTGGTATGGGTATCTTTGATTTAATGGCAGCACAAGTTATATTCAATAAGTCTAAAGAGAAAAAAATAGGAACAGAGATTGTTTGGTAGAATAAGGTTAAAATACAGTATTTAGAAGCTAAAAAACCTAATTAATCAATTTATGTTCAAAAAATATTATAAATATACAATATCAAATCTTTAAATGTACCCTATAGAGTAGACAATTTATAAAAGTCTATCCTATAGGGTATTTTTTGTTTTTAATTCATGGAAATAGGTTCTGTAATCCAAAGGGTAATAAAAAAGCATAGATAAAGAATTAACTGTTTAATAGTTTAAATTTACTTACTTCCTCTTTTAATGATGCAGCTTGTGCTGATAGTTCCTCACTTAGGGCTGAGCTTTCTTCTGCAGTAGCAGCATTGTTCTGAACTATTGAGGATATCTGTTCTATACCCTGGTTAATCTGAGAGATTGATGAAGCCTGCGCCTGGGAAGAACCATCTATTTCAGAAATGATATCTTTGATATATTTAGTCTTTGCTGATACTATCTCCAAAGATTTTGCAGTGTTCTGTGCAATCTCCGCTCCTTCTGAAACAGAAACAATAGATTTTTCAATCAGGAGCACCGTGCTTTTAGCAGCTTCCGCTGATTTTGCCGCGAGATTTCGAACTTCATCAGCTACCACTGCAAAGCCCTTACCAGCATTGCCCGCGCGAGCTGCTTCAATAGCTGCATTAAGTGCGAGAAGATTTGTCTGTGAAGCTATATCTTCAATTGTTTTTGTAATATTGTTGATTTCACTTGAAGATTTTTTAATATCATTCATTGCAACGAGCATTTTTTTCATGTAGTTATTGCTTTCATCAACCTCGAATACTGCTTCATCCACATATTTAGTGGCAGTTTCAACATTATCGGCATTCTTGTTTGCAGAATTATATATTTCATTGATTGAAGCAGATAGCTCTTCAATTGAGCTTGCCTGTTCCGAAGCGCCTGCTGAGAATGACTGAGCTTCGTCAGATACCTGAGAAGCTCCAACATTAACTTGCTCAGCTGATATGTTAATGGATGAAAGAGTTCCGCTCAATGATGATGAAATACCTTCGAGAGCCCTCTTTATAGGAGCAAACTCACCTGCATAATTCTGCTTGAGCTCTATGCACATGTCTCCTTGAGCTAAAGTATCCAAGACTTCAGCAATTTCTGTAATGTAATCTATATATTTATTCAATCTTAAAATCGTCTTATCTATAGCTGATGCAACTTGTCCGATTTCATCCTTTGAATTAATGTTAAGCTCTACATTTAAATTTCCTGCAGCTATTTCATTTGCAGCATTGTTAAGCTTTTTAAGAGGTCTTACGATGCTCATTGAAACAAAAATTATTATTGAAATTATGAATGCCATCGCCAAGCCAAATGACACAACAATCATATTACGAACTTTGTCAAATGTTCCGTTAAACTCTTTGTCTGGAAGTCCCGTAGATACAACCCAACCTGTATTTCCAACCTTTGCTACATATCCATGTGCAACTACTGAGTCGGATTCATAAGTAATCGAACCTGCTTCTTTGTTTTTAATGGCATTGACAATATTTTCTGACATATTTGTTTCGGATATATTTTTGTTTTTATATGATTCATTAGGATGATAGATAATCTGTCCGTTGTTAGTTGCAAGTATAAAATAACCTGTGTCACCAAGTTTATATTGCTTAATCATAGCACCAAGTTTTTCAATTGAGAAGTCTATACCCACAACACCAAGAAGTTCCTTTGTTCCACTCTTGTATACAGGACATATGGCACTTACTATCATATTTCCTGTAACGCTGTCTGTATATGGATCCGTAAGAATTATACCCTGTTTTTCCTCAATTGATTTGTACCATGGTCTTGTAGTTAAATCCCATCCAAGTCCTGAAAAATAACCGTCATTTTGCACAAGCTGCTTGGAATCCTTATCTGCAAGCCAAGATGCCATGATGTTTTCAGGGTCGGTTTTTTGCACATTAATTAGCGTTGTCTCAACATCAGCATAGCTTTCTAGAGATGTTATTTCTTTTTCTGGTACTGCCTCCTCAAATATTTTTTCAAATTGACTATTTGCAGCCATTTGTTCACCTATAGACATATATTTAGAAAAAAATTCATTTATCTGATATGATGAAGATTCTGACATTGATGTAAGCTTATTTAAAGTCAAACTGCTCACTGAAGTACCAACCTTATTAAGTATGAACGCCGCCGTTATGCAAAAAGCGATTAATACCGGTGTACCGATAAACAACAGAATCTTTGTAAGTAGGTTCTGCTTAATAGTCAGTTTTTTTTTATTTTTCATATTTTTTATTAAATTCATATGCTCACCTCTTATTATTTTCTAGTATAGAAAATATTATATCTAATCAATTAACAATGAATTAATATTCTTCTTCATTATAAATTCAATTTTCAATATAATTAAATAAATATTATTTCTATAAAATTTAGTTATATGATATATCGTATAAAAATTCATATAATTTAGCATTTTTTTGTATTTTTAATATTTTTCTTTTTCAATTTCAATTCATCAATAAGAATATGAACATACCTATTTTCATTCATTTGGTTGTTTTTTTAAATGTTTCTATTACATTTTTACATATATTAAGTATTAATCATGCTTATTATGGTTATATTTTTCCTTATTATAACGTAAAAAATAAAGCGAGAATTTGATAAAATAAAATTCTCGCTTTATTTTTTACTATTAATTTCTAAATCTATGACTCATCAGGCAAGGACATTGCCATAGCAAATAGTTTTCCCAAGATTAATCTCACTCAACATATTTGCATAAATTATATAAATCCACCCTGTCCATCAAAATATAAATAAATATCAGCAAATCCAAATTTATTTGTTCCATCTTTCATTGTAACAAGAATTTTAACTTTATAATTGTAATATTTACCGGTTTCTATACTTTTATGAACTGTAAACCCAGTTCGATAACTTCCAAAATCTAATCCTGCTCCTTCTACTTCTTTTTTCTCATCTTCGGTTAACATGCTGTATTCTGAAAGATCCTTATTTACAGATACACTTAATATATCAATAGATGAGATATCTGATCCATCATCTACAATAAGAAACCAACCTTGGTAATCTTTCCAACAGGCAACTTGCTCTATTTGTATTCCAAGCTTATCCAAGGGATACATATAATTTAGCATTACGGTGTTTGATTCCCATCCCACATCGTATCTAAAAATTTCTGCAAGATATCTTACAGGTGCATATGTTCTAGAATCCTTAATAACGGCTGTAGTATCCATCTGAATTTCACCTATACCACCCGATACGGGGAAATTCTCATTAGGTGAATTGCCCTTATCATACCAGGATTCCTCATATAGAGCTTTATTTTCACCAATCTTAAATATTACTTTTTCTAGTCCAAGATAAGCATCATTTATACCGTCTTCATCAAGATCGTCATGCATCGGAGAATTTTCCCATGTATATTTTTTTGTAAAAACAGCTCCTTCCTTAGGATCCCAGTTGACAGTAAGTCCCATAGCTTCTCCCACTGTTCTTAATGGAACCAATGTACGGTTATTTTCGTCAATAAAGGGTACTGCATCGGTAAATGAAACTCCCTCCCCATCAACTACGATTTCAATTTGGCTTTGGGCATTTGCATTGTTAACGTTTACCAACATTAGAAACATCATTGTAAGTACTAAAATCTTTTTCACTAATATCACACTCCCATTATCTTTTTTAATAATTGTATGATATTAGTGATAAATAGTCAAAGGAACTTTGTAAATAATGATTTGCTTCTCTTAATGTATGGTCACCGAACAATGGAATAATAATTGATTTTATATTACAATCAAGGAGATTGAAGACTATTATTTATTATTATGAGATAATATGACGACTGTTGATGTTAAACCAAAAGTACTCCAACTAACAATTGGATTTTCCCCTATCAAACATATAATTGTTGTGTGGTTTGGCGAAGCGTACTATTAGAGGAATTTTAAATTGTAATATGGGGGATTTTTCAATTGTGAAATACAACGACAGGATATACACAATTTATATAATCAATCATACAATAAAAATAGTATATATATTGAGAGGAGAGATGATTAAATTGTTTGAAAGAATGCATACGCATAAATTTGAAGGCCCAACATCTTATGATTACATGCATAGGCATTATTATAAAGGAATAACTTCAGCCGATCTGAACGTACCAGGGCATACTCATTTAATGATGGATGAAACCACATTTAATGATGGTCACAGCCATCAAATTGAAATAAGAACAGGACCTGAAGTTATCGTAAGAGATGGTCACATACATTATTATAGAGGTATGACCACTGTAAATGATGGTCATATTCATTACTTTGAAGGATATACATCTATTTAGGAACTATAAAAATAAGATTTCCGTGTCAAGGAACAAGCGGATTACAAGACTGTAACCATGGCAAACATGATGAAGGGAACGAAAATGCATATTGAGAGTAAACCCTCAAAAAACGTAAGAGTCGGATATCGTGAAGAGTTGTTAATCCGACTCATTTTATTATGGAACAACCCATTTAAAACGTAGGGAAGAAGTTTAGCATAAAAACTTTGACATCAGTAAGAAAAATGCTATAATTAAATAAATTAAATACTCTCCTATAGGGGATATTCAATAGAGGTATAACTATGTGTTAACAACATAGTCATGAACATAAAAATACTAAAGCTCTTATCAATAATTTATTTACCATTTCAGTGTTAATTATTATAACAAATTTAATATATGTTTAGAACTTGTAAAATATAGTTATAAACATATTATACGAGGAGTCTAAAAATGAATTTTAAGAATAAGGTTGTTATTATTACAGGTGCTGGAGCAGGAATTGGATATGCAACAGCTCTTAAGTTTGCGGAAGCAGAAGCTAAAGTAATTGTTAACTCTAAATCAACATCTGCAAATGATCTTATACCTTTAATGACTGAAAAAGGAACAGATTGTATGTTTGTACAAGGAGATGTATCAAAGTGGGAAGATTGTCAAAACATCGTAGAGCGTACTATTGAAAAGTATGGAAAAGTTGATATTTTAGTAAATAATGCTGGTATAGTTATAGGTGGAACAATTATAACACAGACTTTAGAAGATTGGGATTTAACTATGAATACAAATATAAAAAGTATGTTTATGATGTCTAAACTTGTTGTACCTGTAATGCAAAAACAAGGAGGTGGTGTTATAGTAAATACATCATCAATTTGTGGAGTAAAAGGTGTAAAGGATAGATTAGCTTATTCAGCATCAAAGGGGGCAGTTGTAGCTTTAACAAAAGCCATGGCGTTGGATCATGCTAAAGAAAATATAAGAGTTAACTGCGTATGTCCTGGAACTATATTGACACCTTCGTTGCAACAACGTATTAATAATGCTCCAGATCCAAAAATTCAGGAGGAAACATTCCATGCAAGACAACCTATTGGACGATTGGGTACACCAGAAGAGATAGCACAAGCAATTATGTTTGCTTCATGTGATGAAGCTGCTTTTATGACAGGGGCTATGATAAACATAGATGGCGGATATACTATGTAATAAAG
>JAQVWY010000033.1 GCA_028709465.1 Tissierellia bacterium
GAATAAAAAATTTATTACTATAAGCTGCAGCAGATGTGGTTATACAGAATTATATAAATCGACTTCATCAGATGGTTGGAATATTTTAGATTTTCTCATTGGATCTTAATATTATTAATTTCAAAAATATTTACAATAAAATAAAATTGTATACCCATCAGAACAATCAGAATTGCTGATGGGTATTTAGTCAGTTGTCAGTTTCTAGTATAACCAATATTTTCAAGATCTTCAATAAATTTTTCATAAGCAACATACGAACTATCTAGCATTTAAATTAATAATTATTTTACCATCAGCAAATTCAAAGAACTTACTTTCATAATCATAACCTTACAACTTATTATTAATTTCTTCTAAAGCCACTTTAATGTTTTCTAATACTGAATTGGAAAGCCTTGTATCCATTTGTATCGTTTTTGCTGAAACTTTATCTGTATATATTACATTTTTTATATTTTTTAATTCTTCTATGTAATTACCAGCTCCAACCCTATCAGTTATCAAGAAATTTCCATCATGGTTCAGCCATTTGGCCATATCCTTTAAATTATATGTTGGGCCAATTGAAGTATTGATTATTATTTTATTGTTTCCAAATATATCTAGTTTTTCTTTATTTAAAATATATGTATTTTGTGGTAAATGAGTTGAAATTATATCAACAGTTTTAAGAAGATCATCTAATTCTAAATATTTTGCATTAATATCTTTTTTAGACCTGCTATAATAATAAACATCAGCACCGAAACAGTTAAGAGCATTAACAAATAAAACTCCCGTAGCACCTACACCTATTACACCTACTTTTTGTCCTTCAAGTTCTTCTTCTTTTTTCTTCCATTGTTTCTCCCCATAACCATGAATCAATCTAATCAGCTCACTTATTGCAAATTCTGCAACATTGTCTCCATAGCCATTAACCCCAAGTACAATTATTCCTTTTTCTCTTGCGGCTTTAACATCTACATTTGAGCTTTTACCTTCAAATAGACTGCAACACATGCCTATATATTTTAAATTTTTACAATTTTCAATAACATTTTTATTAATGACCGTATCCCATGAAACTAATAGACATTGTGCATCATTAATGATTTCAATTAATTTCTTGTCTTCTTTTATATGAGCACTGTAATAAATTATTTCTTCCGCATAATTTTTTAATTCTTCATATGCTTTTGGAATTAAACCTAAATTGTCAACTGCTAATATTTTGTTAAATTTCATTATGTTCTCCTAATAGTTATTTTCCATTTGATAATTATTATATACACATAAAAACTTTCTTGTCAATTTAGAATTTTAAATATATTAAACATTTATATTAATTTATCAATAAACCTTTTTCATTATATTTATCTTCTAATTTTAATTTTTCATCAACATATATTTTGCACGATATATATTTCCATCTTTATTAAATTCGCGATAAGGAAATTCCTTATAAAAAGAGACAGTTATATACACTGCCCCGTATGAATAAATTATATTTAATTGTATATTCGTTTAATTAATTTTTGCAATATCTTTTCTGTATTCCATTTTTTCAAAATGAATTTTGGGTATATTATCATATACTTTTTTTCTTGCTTCTTTCAGTGTTTCCCCTATAGCCGTTACTGCTAATACTCTTCCGCCGTCTGTAACTACTTTCCCATCAGAAAGACTTGTACCGCCATGAAATACAATTACATCTTCAACTTCATCAAGGCCCTTTATTTCCTTGCCTTTTTCATAGTTTTCAGGATATCCTCCTGACGCTAATATTACAGCAACACTTTTTTCATCTATCCATTGCAAATCATCAGCAACAAGTGTACCATCGATTGTTTTCAGCATTATTTCTAATAAATCTGATTTAAGCCTAGGCAATACTACTTCTGTTTCTGGATCTCCAAAGCGAGTATTGTATTCAAGTACTTTTGCTTCATCGTTTTTAATCATCAATCCTATAAACAAAATTCCTCTAAAATCAATATTCTCTTTTAAAAATCCATTAATAGTTGTATCAATAATATTTTTCTTAATATAACTATTTAATGTTTTTGTATAAATCGGATTAGGTGAAAAGCATCCCATACCTCCAGTGTTAAGTCCTAAATCATTGTCATACGCCTTTTTGTAATCTCTTGCACTTTCCATAGGAATTATTTCTTTTCCGTTGACGAAGCACAATAAAGATGCTTCTGTTCCATCTAGAAATTCTTCAATTACAACAGTGTTTCCTGAATCGCCAAACTGATGCTCTTTCATAATACTAATTATTGCATTTTCAGCTTCACTCATTGATTGGCATATTAAAACACCTTTTCCAGCTGCAAGTCCATCAGCCTTAACTACTATAGGCAAATTAAAATCTTTTAACCCTTCTAAGGCTTGTTGTGGAGCTGTATATACTTTATATTTAGCTGTTGGTATATTATATTTATTCATAAAATCTTTGGAGTATGATTTGCTTCCTTCAAACTTTGCACCTCTTTTATTAGGTCCAAATGCTTTTATATTCTTTTCTGTAAGCAAATCAACTAATCCTGCAACTAATGGTCCTTCAGGACCAACTACAACTAAATCCATTTTTTCTTTAGCTGCATAATCTGTAATACCTTGTATATCATCTGCTTTAATATTAACGCATTCGGCTATTTTAGAAATTCCTGCATTGCCTGGAGCACAATAAATTGATGATAAATTTTTGCTTTGCTTAAGCTTCCAGCAGATTGCATGTTCTCTTGCACCATTTCCAACTACAAGTACTTTCATAAATACCTCCCTAAATTTACATATTGTCATCCTGAACATCTCCAAATGTTGGTACAATGAGATTCCGCAGTCTCCATTCACCAATATATTTACTCCCTCTGGTCGCATATATTGGGAATTAGTTGCGAATGACCTACCACTATTTTTTAGAAAAAGCACTCTGAAAAATAAGGTTAGGACATCTTTCAGGCTACGCCTTCAGAATGACAAATATAGTTTGTTTATTCATAATAATGACACAATTAATGTTTGAAATGTCTCATTCCTGTAAACAGCATTGATATGTTATGGTTATTGCAGCTTTCGATGGAATCATTGTCTTTTATCGAACCCCCTGGCTGAATGATAGCTGTTATTCCTGCTGCAGCTGCCTCCTCAACACAATCTGAAAATGGGAAGAAGGCATCAGAAGCTAAACTTGCGCCTTTTAAGCTGTTTTTACCCAGTATTTCTTCTGCATGTTCTATAGCTTGTTTACACGCCCATATACGGTTTACTTGACCTGGCCCAATACCAATTGACTGTCCGTTTTTTACTATAGTAATTGCATTAGATTTAGTATGCTTCACTATTTTCCAAGCCATAATTAAATCCTTCATTTCACTTTCTGTAGGTTCTTTTTCTGTAACTGTTGTAATATCTGAATCTTCAGGTAAAAGTTTAGAATCAATTGCTTGTACTAATAAGCCCCCAGATACTTTCTTAAAGTCATAAGCATTTTCATTTTGTTTTGTCATAATATTATCTAACTTTAATAGTCTAATATTTTTCTTAGATTTAAGTATCTCAAGAGCTTTTTCACTGTATGAAGGAGCTACAACTATTTCCATAAATATTTTATTAATTTCTGTAGCTGTTTTTTCGTCTATTTCTCTGTTAGCTACTAATATTCCTCCAAATATGGAAGTAGGGTCTGAATTATAAGCCTTCAAATATGCTTCATATATATTGTCTGCAGTTCCAACGCCACATGGATTAGAATGTTTGCAACCCACAACAGTAGGCTCTTCAAATTCCTTTAATAATTCAAGAGCTCCATTTGTATCATTGATATTATTAAATGACAACTCTTTGCCATGCAATTGTTCTATTGAATCTAACAATCCTTTATTCTTGCCAATTTCTTTGTAAAATGCTGCTTTTTGATGAGGATTTTCACCATATCTCATTTCTTGAACTTTTTCAAAAGTCACAGTAAATGTTTCTTGTAAATCATAATCATTTCTTTGCTTTCTAATATAATCAGAAATTAGTGAATCATAATGTGCAGTATGAGAAAACACTTTTGAACAAAGATAAAATTTAGTATCTAGAGATACTTTTTTGTTTGTTTTCAATTCTTCGATTATTTTTTCATAATCTGTTGGGTCAACCACTACTGCCACATCCTGATAATTTTTCGCAGCAGAACGAAGCATTGTAGGACCGCCAATATCTATATTTTCAATTGCTTCTTCCCTAGTAACATTTTCTTTTAAAATAGTTTGCTTAAAAGGATAAAGATTTACTACAACTATATCAATAGTTTCAATATTCAAGTCTTTTAATTGCTTCATGTGATAAGGATTTGAACGCATTGCTAGTATACCAGCATGAATATTTGGATGTAATGTTTTAACTCTGCCATCTAAACATTCAGGAAAACCAGTAATATCTGATATACCAATTATCTTTAAGCCAGCCTCTTCTAATACCCTGTGAGTTCCTCCTGTAGAAATTATTTCCACACCTAATTTTATAAGTTCTCTTGCAAATTCAACAATTCCAGTTTTGTCTGAAACACTAATCAAAGCTCTCACTTTCTTTTCCTCCGTTCATACTTTATTTATTATAATATCTTTAATATACAATCCGTACAATGCAGAATTATTAGTCTTATTTTGAAGTAATTAAAGTTTTCCTCCCTACTACTTCAATTCTACCTTCACAGTAGTATTTAATTGCCAGAGGGAGTAATTTGTGTTCAACCTTTAATATTTTTTGTTGCAGTGATTCTGATGTATCATTGTAATCAACATTTACTGTTTCTTGCATTATTATAGGACCAGTATCTGCATTTTCATCCACAAAATGTACTGAAGCACCACTTATTTTTACCCCATAATTTATCGCTGCTTCATGTACCTTAAGACCATAGTAGCCCTTGCCGCAAAATGATGGTATTAAGGAAGGATGAATATTAATTATTTTATTTCTATACAAACCTATAAATTTACTTGACAATATTTTTAAATAACCAGCTAATACCACTAACTCTACTTTATTTTCTTTTAATATTTCTATTATAGAATCGTTAAAGGATTCAATATTATTATAATCTTTTTCATTGACAAAAACAGCATTAATATCATGCTGTTTTGCTCTTTCTAATCCATAGGCATCTTTTTTATTAGAAATAACCACAGTAATTTTTCCATTAATATCACCAGAATTAATACTATCTATAATTGATTGTAAGTTGGTTCCAGATCCTGATACTAGTACACCAATTTTTACCTGTGACATATCTTTATTGATCCCTTTCTATTTACTGTATTACCAATAATAACAGCTTTTTCACCTTTGGACTCTAAATAATCCATTACTTTTGAAGATATATTTTTATCCACTGCTAATACCATACCAATACCCATGTTGAATGTAGAATACATCTCATCTATATCAACATTACCTTCTTTCTCCATTAGCTTGAATATTGGATGCACATTAATATTTTTCGTATCAATATCTGCTGATATGCCTTCTGGAAACATTCGTGGAATATTTTCATAAAATCCTCCACCTGTTATATTGGATATTCCTTTTATTTCAAATTTATCTATTAAACCAAGAATTAATTCAGGATAAATTCTAGTGGGAACCATCAGAGCTTCGCCTAAGGTACACCCTAGTTCATTTATATATTCATTAACATCATAGTTTTTATGTTCAAAAAATATTTTTCTAACTAATGAGTAGCCATTGCTGTGAATTCCACTGGATGGAATACCTATTAGTATATCTCCTTCAACAATTTTAGAGCCATCTATTATTTTTTTCTTATCTACTATTCCAACACAAAAACCTGCAATATCATATTCTCCCTCTTGGTAAAGTCCTGGCATTTCAGCGGTTTCACCGCCAATTAAAGCAGCCTTAGCCTTAATGCAGCCATTAGCTACTCCTTTTACTATATTAGCTGCCTTTTTTGGATCTAATTTTCCAGTTGCAATATAGTCAAGAAAAAACAATGGTTTAGCTCCCTGACATATTACATCATTCACACACATTGCAACAGCATCTTCTCCTATAGTATCGTGAATGTCTGTTTTAAATGCTATCATAAGCTTTGTGCCTACGCCATCGGTTCCTGATACTAGGACTGGTTCTTCATATTTGTCTTTATCTATGGAAAATAAACCTCCAAATCCACCTATGTCAGAAACCACACCATCCGTATGCGTTTTTTTTACATAATCTTTAATTAACTTTACTGTTTCATATCCAGCATGTACATCAACACCTGAATCTTTATACGTTAATTTATCAGACATAATAACTCCTTATTATTAATCAAATTTTGGAACTTCCATTGGATAATCTCCGTTTAAACAAGCCAAACAAAATCCCCTATCAGAACCTGTTGATTTTTGCAAGCCTTCCAAACTTAAGAAATATAAGCTGTCAGCTTTAATATAATCTTTTATTTCGTCAACTGTTTTTGTTACTCCTATTAAATAATGTCTAAATGGAGTATCAATTCCAAAGAAGCATGAATGAGTCACAGGAGGTGATGCAATTTTTATATGAACCTCTTTTGCACCAGCTTTTCTCACCATTTCAGCTAATTGTCTCATTGTAGTTCCTCTTACTATACTGTCATCAATCATAATAACAGTTTTATCTTTAACTAATTCTTTTAATACACTTAACTTGGTTTTTACACCTTCTTCTCTTAATTCCTGAGTTGGCTCAATAAATGTACGCTTAGCATATCTGTTTTTAATTAAGCCTAATCCAAAAGGAATTCCTAGTTCATGAGCATAACCCATTGCAGCAGGTGTACCTGAATCTGGTACAGCAAAAACTAAATCTGCTTTTGTAGGTGATTCTTGTGCTAATAATCTTCCAGCATTGAATCTAGCTTCATATACATTAATACCATCTATTGTACTATCTGGTCTTGCAAAATATACGTATTCAAAAATGCAGGATTTTTGCTTCGCATATTTCGAACTTTTTATGCTTTCAATTCCATTCTCATTTATAATAATTATTTCTCCTGGTTCAATATCTCTTATAAATTCTCCACCCATTGCACTAATTGCGCAACTTTCAGATGCTAATATATATCCATCTGGTCTTTTACCAAGACAAAGAGGTCTTAAACCAAAATGATCTCTAAATCCAATTAGCTCTTTTCCTGTCATAACGACGAATGCAAATGCACCTTTAATAATATCCATGACATTTTTAATTGATTTAATTATATCTCCATTAGCGTTTCTGGCAATCATATTAGCTACTACTTCAGTATCTAATAATGTTTGAAAAATAACTCCATCATTCTCCAGCATAGATCTTAAAGAATCTGCATTAACCAAATTTCCATTATGCGCTAAGGCTATAGAACCACTTTTAAATTTTACTACCAAAGGTTGTGCATTTTCTATAGTATTACTTACAGCAGTTGAATATCTTACATGTCCTATTGCTAATCCTCCAGACAATCTTTCGATAACATCATTAGTTATGACATCAGCAACAAGCCCTTTATTTTTATAATATTCAATTTTACCACCTGTATTTATTGCAATACCCGCACTTTCTTGTCCTCTATGCTGTAGGGCAAATAGTCCATAATACATAAGTTGTGAAGTTAATTCTGGATTATCTGTGAATATACCTACAACGCCACATTCATCATGTAACTTATCTTCTTCAAATATGTTATCGTACATAATATCTCCTAACTATCTAATTTGGGGACATTCCTTTAAGTCTTACTACAAAGACTAACTATCTTAAAGGTGTGTCCCCATACCTTTAATCTTTTCATTTAAGTTTTTATTTTTTACTGCAATTTTTTCTGCCATCTGAACTTTATATTCTTTAAATTTATTCCTTAAAACTTCATATTTAACAGATAAAATTTGAACTGCAAGAAGTGCAGCATTTTCAGCTCCATTAATTCCCACTGTTGCCACAGGAACTCCAGGAGGCATTTGTACTATAGACAACAACGCATCCATTCCATCAAGCTCTGTTGATTTTATTGGAAGACCTATTACTGGTAGTGTTGTACATCCTGCTAAAACTCCTGGTAAATGTGCTGCCTTGCCTGCAGCTCCTATAATAAGCTCATAACCATTTGCTTCAGCATTTGATGCAAACTCCAATGCTTGAAATGGTGTTCTATGAGCAGAAATAACTCTTACATCAACATCGACTCCAAAATCTTTTAAAACCTTAAGACCTTTTTCTACTATTGGAAAGTCTGAATCACTTCCCATGATAAATGCTACTTTCATAATTCCTCCTATTATTTAAATATATTTTTAATATTATTTAAAATATTTTACACCTGATTCAAATATTAATTGTTCTTTATTACCTGGTATATTCAAATAAATGTCCTTATCAAGTCTTTCTGAATGTCCCATTTTACCAAGGACTCTGCCATCTGGACTTGTAATACCTTCAACTGCTTCCACAGAACCGTTAGGATTAAATTGGCCATCATAAGTTGCTTTACCCTCATTATCCACATATTGTGTTGCTATTTGACCATTTTCTTTTAATTTCTTAATCCAGTCTTCATTGGCTACAAATCTACCTTCTCCATGAGATAGAGGCATGTAATGAATATCTTCAACGTTACATCCATTAAACCATGGAGATAAATTAGAAACAACTTTAGTCATGCCAAAATTAGAAATATGTCTTGCAATTTTATTATAGGTTAAAGTTGGGTAATCTTCTTTCATTTCAACAATTTCACCAAAAGGCACCAATCCTAATTTTATGAGAGCCTGGAATCCATTGCATATACCTATAATAAGTCCATCTCTATTTTTTAATAAATCATGAACTGCATCCTTTAATATTTCATTTCTAAATACAGCTGCAATAAATTTGCCAGAACCTTCTGGTTCATCTCCAGCACTAAAGCCTCCAGGAAATGCAATTATTTGTGATTGTCTTATCCTTTTTTCCATTTCTTTAATAGAATCTTTTATATCATTTGGAGTTAAATTTTTAAATACAAATATTTCTGCATGCGCTCCTGCCCTATCAAAAGCTCTTTTAGTATCATATTCGCAATTCGTGCCTGGAAATGCAGGAATAAATACCTTTGGTTTTACTATTGAAAACTGTGGTTTAATTTTATTCCCTGATTTATAAGAATAATCATTTATTTTTCCATCCACATCCTTTTTCACAGGATATATTTCGTTTAAAGGTTCAATCCATGCATTTTTCATTTCATCTATACTTATAATATAGGAATCATTTATAAATATTTCTTTTTGTGCTTTAGTTTCACCAATTCCTATAAAATCTAATTCTTTCAAACAATCTACATCTTCAACTTCAAGTATAATATCTCCATATTTCGCATTAAATAATTCATTTGAGCTAATTATTTGATTATTATTAAATTTAAAACCTATTTCATTGCCAAATGACATTTTACTAATTGCTGATGCAATGCCACCATAGCCTACTGTGTGAGCACTTAATATTTTATTAGATAAAGCTAATTTATATATTTCATCGTATTTATTTTTTAAATCATCAAAATCTGGCATATTTAAATCATTTTTCTTTAAACTTATCAATACTACCTTGCTGTTTGCTTTTTTAAATTCATTAGATATAACATGTTTTACATTTGATAAAACCACCGCAAAGCTAACTAATGTCGGAGGTACATTTAAATCCATAAATGTTCCTGACATGCTGTCCTTTCCACCTATTGAAGGAATTTCAAGTTCTTTTTGAACTTTATATGCACCTAATAAAGCACTTATTGGTTTCCCCCATTTTTCAGGCTCTTTATTTAATTTTTCAAAGTATTCTTGAAATGTTAATCTTATATTTCTATAATTACCACCCATTGCAACTATTTTTGCAACTGAATGAATTACTGCGTACATTGCACCATGATAAGGACTCATTTTTGATAAAAATGGATCAAATCCATAAGCCATAAGAGTACAGGTGTTTGTTATACCTTTTTGAACTGGTATTTTTGCAGCCATTCCTTCTGTTGGTGTTAATTGTGTTTTCCCTCCAAAAGGCATTAATACCGTTGCAGCTCCTACAGTTGAATCAAATTTTTCAACCATTCCCTTTTGACATGCAACATTTAAATCCTTTAAATTATCAATCCATTTATTTTTTAAATCTTTTATATTATTAGAATCTTCTCTTCTTTTATTGAATACATCTAAATTTTCAGGTTCCTTTACTAATGCATTTATTTTTTGCTTAACTCCGTTAGTATCTAAAAAATCTCTGCTTATATCTAATATCGTATCATTTCTCCAAGTCATTTTTAATCTTCTGTCATTTGTAACTTCTGCTACAACCGTTGATTCAAGATTTTCTTCATGAGCATAAGAAGCAAATTTTTCTACATCAGATTTTCTTATAACAACAGCCATTCTTTCCTGAGATTCAGATATAGCAAGTTCTGTCCCGTCTAATCCTTCATATTTTTTAGGAACTAAATCTAAATTTATATTTAATCCATCAGCTAACTCGCCAATTGCAACAGATACGCCTCCTGCCCCAAAATCATTGCATTTCTTAATTAATCTGCTTACCTTTGGATTTCTGAATAACCTTTGGATTTTTCTTTCTGTTGGAGCATTCCCTTTTTGTACCTCTGAACCGCAAACTTCAATTGATTCTTCAGTATGCTCTTTTGAAGAACCTGTAGCTCCTCCTAATCCATCTCTTCCTGTTCTACCTCCTAGTAATACAATTACATCTCCAGGAAGTGGTTTTTCTCTAATTACATTTTCCTTTGGTGCTGCAGCAATCACTGCTCCTACTTCCATTCTTTTTGCAACATAATCAGGATGATATATTTCACTCACATGGCCTGTTGATAAACCGATTTGATTTCCATATGAACTGTATCCTGTAGCTGCTTCAGTTGAAATTTTTCTTTGAGGTAATTTACCAGGCAATGTTTCTTCTATTTTCTGTCTTGGATCGCCGCTGCCTGTTACTCTCATGGCTTGGTATACATAGGATCTTCCTGAAAGAGGATCTCTTATGGCGCCTCCTAAACATGTAGCTGCTCCTCCAAAAGGTTCTATTTCTGTGGGATGGTTGTGAGTTTCATTTTTAAACATTACTAACCATTCTTCATCTTTTCCGTCGATTTCAACATTAACTATTATACTGCAAGCATTTATTTCATCTGATATTTCTAAATCGTCCAACAATCCCATTTTCCTTAATTCTTTGGCTCCAATAGTTGCAATATCCATCAAACAAATATCTTTCTCTCTATTACCATACACATAATTTCTGCTATTTAAATACTCATTATACGTATTTTTTATTTCTGTAGTAATTTTCCCATTTTCAAATTCAATATTTTCTATTACAGTGGAAAATGTAGTATGTCTGCAATGGTCAGACCAGTATGTGTCTATAACTTTTATTTCCGTAATAGTAGGATTTCTTTTTTCAATATTTTTAAAATATTCCTGACAAAATAATAAATCCTCAGTACTCATAGCAAGACCCATTTCCAGCTTGTAGTCTTCTATTTCTAATGGGGATTTATTTATAAAATTTTCTACAACATCTACAGATTTTGCTTTAGGATATATTTCATCTAGTGTTTCAGGTTTTTCTAAATGAGACAATCTTGAATCAACAGGGTTAACGTAGTATTTAATTATATCGTTATATTGGTCATCAGTAATATTCCCTTCTATCACCAATACTCTTGCATATTTTACAATTGGTTTTTCTTTACCAGTTATTATTTGAATGCATTGAGCTGCTGAATCAGCCCTTTGATCATATTGTCCTGGTAAATACTCTACTGCAATTATTTTATTATTTTCATAATCAAAAGTATCATAATATACTGTATCCTGATTAGGCTCAGAAAAAACTGATAATACTGATTTCTCAAAATCTTCATCGCTAATATGGGAAACATCATATCTGTTTAAAATTCTAATATTTGTTAAATTATTTAAATTTAAATTATCTTTAAAATTGTTTAATAAATTAATAGACTCTGTATTAAATCCATTTTTCTTTTCTATAAAAACTCTTTTTACACCAGATTTCATTTTGAATTCCTTTCTAATATTATATTATCCTTTGTTTAAATTAATAATATCAAATGCAATCATATATGTCAATACATAAAAGAAATTTTTTGTTTTAATTTTCGTATTAATACGAACACTATGATATTAAATAAATGTATATTTCGCAAATACTTATTAATAATCAAAATCACTCAATAAAGTTTAAAAAAAATACCTTTTGATAATAAATTATTATCAAAAGGTATGATTCTATTTGTTCAAAATATCTACTGCATCTTTACCAATCATTCCTACATTAATACCAAGTGCTTTTGCTTTTTCGCTAACTGCTTTCACAGGATTATTTAGCAATTCTTCAAAATTATTACCGCTTATAATTACTGCTACATCTTCAAATTTATTTGAAGCCTCCATATTCAAGTAACCACACATCACATAACCTTTTTTGCATAAAATCATAAGCATTTGTGGGTGACTTTCACCACTAGGCAATGTGATACTTAAGCCTACTGAATTTACATTATTGTTTTCTACAGTTGAAATATTAATCATTTTTAATCTCCTTATTTTTATTTACCGCTTAAAATTGTAAGATTTAAAAGTTCATTTTCTAATTCTAATATATTATTATTAATTTTAATAAGCGATTCTTTTTTAATATTATCGTTATTTATATAGTTTTGAGTTAATTGTAAAGCGTCATCAAAGAGCTTTCTTAACTTCTCTACATCTTCAGTTAATTTAATTATCTTCCTTTCTTTGTTAAGCCATTCAATATCATCTGACTTTTCAGTATTTATCTCATATGCATTCATTTCTTCTAAAACATAATCATTAATGTCATATATTGTTTCATATTGAGGTATTATGCATTTCATCTGAAGAGTTCCCTCAACTTCTTTTGCAAATTCTTCTTTTGAATTAGGTTCTCCATGCACTATGAAAACTTTTTTAGGCTTATCCTTAAAACCCTTTAACCAATTTATTAACGCAATTTTATCTGCATGGCCAGAAAAGCCTTCAACATTATGTATTTCAGCATTTATATGTATTTCTTCACCAAATAATTTAACATCTTTTTCTCCGTCTAGTATTCTCCTCCCTAATGTTCCTTCTGCTTGATACCCTACAAATACTATACTACTTTCTTTTCTCCATAAATTATGTTTTAAATGATGTTTAATTCTTCCTGCTTCGCACATACCACTTGCAGATATGATTATTTTAGGTTTTAATGAAAAATTTAATTCTTTTGATTCTTCTGCGCTTTGAGTGAAATGTAAATTTTCAAATTCTAATGGATTATCCCCAGAAAAAATATTCTTTTTCGCTTCATCGTCAAAAACATTAGAATTTCGTATAAAAATTTCTGTTGCTTTTGTTGCCAAAGGACTGTCAATATAAACTGGTATATTTTTAAGTTCATTTTCATTTCCACATACTTTACATTTACCATCATAATATTTATTAAGTTCATATATTATTTCTTGAGTTCTTCCTACAGCAAATGATGGAATTACAACAGTACCGCCTCTTTTTGTAGTATTTAATATAATATTTATAAGCTCTTCTGTTCTTTGAATAAGATTTTCATGAATTCTGTTACCATAAGTAGCTTCCATTATTACATAATCTGCACTATCAATAATTGTTGGATCCTTTAATAATGGCTTATCATTCATTCCTAAATCGCCTGTATAAACAACTTTTATAGTTTTATTTTCTATCTTGAACCACATTTCAATAATTGATGAACCTAATATATGACCAGCATCTCTAAATCTAATTCTTAAATTTTCATCTACATCAATAATTTGCTCATATAAAACAGGCTTAAAATATTGAAAGCTATCCAATGCATCATTTTGTGTATAAATAGGTTCAATAATTTTTCTGCCAGATCTTTTGTTTTTTCTATTTTTCCACTCTGCTTCTGTTTCTTGAATATGGGCGCTATCTATAAGCATAATTTCACATAGGTCGTAAGTAGGCTTAGAGCAGTATATTATTCCTTTAAATCCTCTTTTTACAAGAAGTGGTATTCTTCCGCTGTGATCAATGTGACTATGACTTAAAAATAAATAATCTATTTCACCTGGATTGACTTCTAATTCTTGTGAATTTAAATCTTCATCCTTACCTTGAAACATGCCGCAGTCAAGCAATGCTTTCTTTCCATTAAATTCTATGTAATGGCAAGAACCTGTAACTCCTTTAACTGCACCTAAAAATCTAAGTTTCATATACTCCCCCTTCGCATTATTATATTTACAACAAAATAATGAATTAATTTTGTTGTATTATAATAATTATATACTAACTTTACTAAAAAATAAACTACAAAATAAAAAGAGATTAATTCTTTTTGGGAATTATCTCTTTAACTTTTAATAACTAAATAAATTTAATTTTCCATTTGTCTTGATAAGAATACACAGGCAGTCTTTATTAGCTTTTCCTCAAGTTCACCCATCTTAACATTCTTTTCTTTTGAAAGCAGCATTACCGAACCTATTGGATCTCCATGAACTAATATTGGAGAAATTACTTGGCTCGAATAATTATCTGGATTAAATTCATTAGATGTTATTCTTATTGGTTTTGCATTTCCATTAGTAGAATAAATCTCTCTACTTTCAATAATTTTTTCAAGTTCGGGGCTTAATCTTTTTTCTGAATATTCTTTTTTGGAGCTCCCTGAAACTGCTATAATTCCATCCCTATCAGTTATAATTGCAATATGTCTAGTAGTTTCAAACAATGATTCAACGTATTCTCCTGCAAATTCTGTCAACTCTCCTATAGGAGAATACTTTTTAAGTATAATTTCTCCTTCTCTATCAGTAAATATTTCAAGAGGATCACCTTCTCTTATTCTCAAAGTTCTTCTTATTTCTTTAGGTATTACAACTCTACCCAAATCATCTATTCGTCTTACAATCCCAGTTGCTTTCATTGTATCTTTTTCCTCCAATTACATATTTTTATCTCTAGATAACTTTTCTCTTATAGAAAGTATTATTTACACTTTAATGATAATTATCCCAATTTTTTTTAGGATTATTTTGGTAAATATTTTCAAAATCATTATATATTAATAAATGTTGAATATCAATATTTATTTACATATTTTTTATTATTAACATTTTATATATAACTTATTTTATTTTTATATCAGCATTCTTTTTTAAATTTTCAATTAGCTCATTGTATTTTGTCTGTTTATACATTTCCACTAATGAATCTTTTGCACTTTCTAATGTTACCGTATCATCTGTTTTCTTATCTGTAACTTTTATTATATGATAACCATATTGAGATTTAACAGGTTCACTTATCTCATCTACTTCCAGTGAAAATGAAGCATCTAAAAATTCTTGAACAAAATTATCTGTATATTTAATAAAATCTAAATCTCCACCTTTTTCCTTGCTACCCTCATCTTTTGAAACTTCTTTAGAAACAGTTGCAAAGTCTTCTCCATTATTTAATCTTTTTATTACAGCTTTAGCTTCTTCTTCTGTTTCAACTAATATATGACTTGCCCTAACTTGC
The DNA here is from genome assembly GCA_028709465.1 of Tissierellia bacterium. Taxonomy (GTDB): domain Bacteria; phylum Bacillota; class Clostridia; order Tissierellales; family Sedimentibacteraceae; genus Sedimentibacter. Next base: position 15,609 of record JAQVWY010000033.1, read on the forward strand.
TGACCCATTTTTTTTGCATCAAATAATTCTTGAAGTTCTTCATCTGATGGATTTAATAATTCAATTTTTTTCTCTATATAATGATTAATTATATATTCTCTCTTAAGAGCATCCTTAAAATATTCTTCAGTCATTTCATTTGTTTTTAAAAACTCTTGATATTCATCTTCAGTATTAAAATATCCCTTATAAACATCTAATTCAGATTGAAGCTCTTCATCTGACATTGTAATTCCATCATTATTGGCAGCTTCAAGTAATAATCTTTCTATTATCATATTATCGATTATTACACCATCTTCATATAAACTTCCCCATGTTTTTCCTTCAGAAATTTCCATCTCCCACGCACCTTCACCATATTGTGTTTCCACCATTTTTTTATACGCTTGAAGTGCATCATCATATTCTTCTTGTGAAATTACTTGACCATTTACTGTTGCTTTTACACCTTCTTGATTTATTAAGTCATCATCCTTACTTGAACATCCAACTGTTGCAATAACTGTAAAAGCTAATAATATACTTGCATAAATATTCTTTTTTAAAATTTTCATTCATTTCCTCCTAAGCTTTTGCCTGCCTTATAATTGTTTAATTTTTCTAACATATTTTCTAAATCCTTTAAAATGCACTTTTGTTCTAAAGAATCTAATTTATATTTAATAATAGGTTCTTTTGATACATCAAATTTAATTTTATCTTTAAAATTATCTATCAAAAATCCTATTGAATCAGTATTAAGATAATCAGCTTCATTCAATTCAATATTTAATATGTTACTTACCTGTGTTATTGATTTAATGCGCAATTTCTTGCACAAAGATTTAATATAGGATATTCTAAGTAAATTTTCAACTTCTTTTGTTGGTGTTCCAAATCTATCAATTATTTCTTCGGTAATATCAATAATATCTTCTTTACTTGTGGTAGCTGCAATCTTTTTGTATATTTCAATTTTCTGTTCTTCGTTTTCAATATAAGTTGAAGGTATATACCCATCTACGCTTAAATCAACACTAGTTTCTATTTCGTCATCAAGTTTTTCCTTTCCTTGCAACTCTTTTACTGCCCTATCTAAAAACTTAACATACAAATCATAACCTATAGCAAGCATGTGACCATGTTGTTCAGCACCTAATATATTTCCACAGCCTCTAATTTCCAAGTCTCTCATAGCAATTTTGAAGCCAGAACCGAAGTCTGTAAACTCCCTTATGGCCTTCAATCTTTTGTCTGCAATTTCCGAAAGCATTTTATCCTTTTCATAAGTTAAATATGCAAATGATACTTTATTTGATCTTCCTATTCTTCCTCGTAGTTGATATAGCTGGGATAAGCCCAAATGATCTGCATTATCAATTATTAAAGTGTTAACATTTGGAATATCCATACCAGTTTCAATAATTGTAGTACAAACAAGAATATCATATTCTCTGTTAACAAAATCAACCATTACATTTTCTAAATGCCTTTCACTCATTTGTCCATGACCAACGGCGATTCTCGCATCAGGAATAAGCTTTTGAAGTTTTGAAGCTACACTTTCTATATCAGCAACTCTGTTGTGAACGTAATAAACTTGGCCACCTCTAAACATTTCCTTATCAATTGCGTCTTTTATAATACCTTCGTTATATTCAATAACATAAGTTTGAATTGGTAGTCTGTCACCTGGTGGTTCAGAAATAATACTCATATCCCTTACACCTATCATAGACATATGCAATGTCCTTGGTATTGGTGTAGCAGATAATGTTAATACATCAATGTTTGTTTTTAGCTGTTTTATTGATTCCTTATGCTTAACACCAAACCTTTGTTCCTCATCAATTATAAGAAGTCCTAAATTTTTAAATTTTATATTTTTAGACAATAATTTATGAGTACCAACAACAATATCTACTAATCCTTTATTTATATCATTTATAATTTTAGTTTGTTGGTTAGGGGTACGAAATCTGCTTAACATTTCTATTTTTACTGGATATCCCCTAAATCTATCAACAATATTCGAATAGTGTTGTTGAGCTAAAATAGTAGTAGGAACAAGTATAGCAACTTGTTTTGAATCCATAATCGCTTTAAAAGCAGCTCTTAAAGCTACTTCTGTTTTACCAAATCCAACATCTCCACATAGCAGTCTATCCATTGGAACTGATTTTTCCATATCCTTTTTTATTTCTTTAATACATTTAAGTTGATCATCAGTTTCTTGATAAGGAAATTTATATTCAAATTCTTTTTGCCACTCTGAATCAGAAGAAAATGCATATCCCTTCAATACTTTTCTTTGAGCATATAATTTTACTAATTCAGCAGCCATATTTTCTATTGCAGCTTTTGTACGTTCCTTAGTTTTTGTCCAATCTTGACTGCCCATCTTATTAAGCTTTGGTTTTTCTGAATCTGAACCAATATATTTTTGAATCAGAGACATTTGATCCACTGGAACGTAAAGTTTATCTTCACCCTTGTATTTAATACACAAATAGTCCTTTTTAATATTCTGAACTTCTATTTTTTCAATGCCTACATATTGTCCAATACCATGATATTCATGAACTACGTAATCCCTAACTTTTAAATCAGTAAACACATCGATTTTAGATCCTTTAGTCTTCTTTTTTTTATGTGACTTTTTCTTAACAGATCCAAAAACCTCATTTTCAGTTAAAACAAGTATTTTATTATCGTAGTATTCAAAACCTTTTTTTAAATCTCCTGGTATTAATATTACCTGCCCACTTTCAGCCTCAATATTATTATTGTTTGATAAAATTGTGCTACATTCATAATCATTTAGTAAAATATGGAGCTTTTTGCAGCTTTCTTGATCGCTTAGTACAATGGCAATTTTATAACCTTTATACTTTAATCTATTCAAATCTTTGGCTAGTTCTTCCATCTTACCATAGTAGGATGATGCTTCTTTAAATAAAAATTGAATTATGTCGTCTACTTCAAATACTTTATTTGAGCGACTGTTAATAGATATATGATTTTTTTCTAAAATTCTAGTTTTTATATCATTTTCATCATAATAAATTTTATTTTGTTTGGAAAATACTTCACCTTTTTCAAAAAGTTCAGTGTATTTTATTTGGAAACTGTCATTTAACACTTTTATTTCTTCAAATATTCTTTCAGGTTCATCCACTATAATAAGACTTTCATTATCAAAATAATCTAATACATTTTCAAAATCATCTTTAATAAATGGAACTAGTAAATCTCTGTTTTCTATAGTTAATCCGTCTTTTAATCTAGAATAATAACTGTTATATAAATTATTTATTTTTTTAATAACTTCTTTTGAATTAGAATAGTCTTTTAATTTTGTTATACGTTTTTTATAATCCTTTTCTACTTCCACAAGGATCTGGTTTATTTCATCTTTTTCGAAAAGAATATCACTACATGGAATAATTTTAATTGATTTTTGATTTTTAATAGATCTTTGTGTTTTTAAATCTATTGACCTTATAGAATCAACTTCATCATCGAAAAATTCAACCCTGCTTGGATTAGCCTCTGATGGCGAAAATATGTCAATAATGCCACCTCTTATAGAGAATTGACCAACCCCTTCTACTGCATCAACTCTCTCATATTTTAATTTAACAAGCAATTTTTTTAATTCATCTAAATCATAAGACTTTCCATATTTTAATTCTATTACATGATTCTTAAATTTATCTTTAGGCATAACTCTTGTAATAATAGAGTTTATAGATGCAGTTACTATTATTTGTTTTGAAGTTAATAATTTATTAAGTGCATTAGTTCTTTCATATTCAATGTCTTTACTCAATGCATCCACATTATATAATATAAATTCTTTTGGCTGGAGCCTTATAGAGTCCTTTGTATATGCTTTTATTAGTTCTTCATATCTTTTTGATTTTCCTTCATTATTAGTTAAAATTAATATTTTATCAACAGATTTATTTAACAAATTACATGCTAAATAAGCTAACCCTTCCTCGTTAACTCCTTGTATTAGTTGTCCTTTTCTATTTTTAATATTATTCAAAACATCGTTAAATTTTTCTGTTTTTTGAAATTGCGTAAATAAAATTTTTCCCATATAATTTGACAATAAATTTAACAATAGATTGATTATCCATTGTTAAATCCACTGTTCTCCTATTGTTTATTTATTATTTCTCTATGAATCTGATATTATATTTTTGCATTGCACTGTCTAAATTACTCTTAATTATTTCTTGTGCTGCTTCTGAAGCATATTTAATTATATCATCAATTTTAGCTCTTTCATCAGTTGTAAATCTTTGAAGTACATAGTCTGCTAAATCTATATTAGGATTTCTATCTATTCCTATTCTTATTCGTGGGAATTTATCATTCCCTAAGGAGTTTATTATTGATTTCATACCATTATGGGTTCCTGCACTACCGTGAGGGCGTATTCTAAGAGCACCAACCGGTATATCTATGTCATCATATATTACAATCAAATTTTCCAAAGGTACTTTAAAATAATTAACTATTTCCGAAATAGATATTCCACTTCTGTTCATATACGTAACTGGTTTAACAAGCAAAACTTTTTCTCCGTTTATTTGAATTTCCCAATAAACGGAGTTGAATTTTAATTTGTTTGTTTTTAAATTATACTTTCCTACAAGATAATCAATTGCGTCATACCCTACATTATGTCTTGTTCCAGAGTATTCTTTGCCTGGATTTCCTAGTCCTGCAATTATAAACATATTTATCTTTTTACCTCTTTCTAATATCTGTTTTTACCTAATCCTTTTTTGTTCACCTGTCTAGCCCTTGCAATGGCTAAATCATCAGTTTCAACATCTTTAGTAATAGTTGAACCACAAGCAATATATCCGCCATTATTTACAACAATTGGTGCAACCAAATTAGAATTACTTCCTATAAATGCATCATCACCAACTATTGTTTTATTTTTATTTTTTCCATCATAGTTAACAAAAACAACGCCACAACCTATATTTACATTTTTTCCTACTTCCGCATCTCCTATGTATGATAAATGGGAAGATTTAGAATTGTCACCAATAGTTGATTTTTTTACTTCCACAAAATCACCTATTTTTACATTTTTCCCTAAATTGCTACCTGGTCTTAAATAAGCAAAGGGTCCTACAGTAGTGTTGTCATCTATATTCGATTCAATTACTTTTGAGTTATCAACATTCACATTATTTTTAATTTTTGAATTAATGATTCTTGCATTAGGTCCAATGGTACAATGCTTTCCTATGATTGTACCTTGTTCCAATATTGTTCCAGGATATATTATAGTATCCCTGTCTATAGTAACGGAATCATCAATATAAGTATTATCTGGATCTATAATAGTTACTCCTGCAATCATATGTTTTTTATTTATTCTCATTTGCATTATTTTATTTACTTCAGCTAATTGCACTCTATCATTAACAGCTTTTATATCTGTTTCATCTTCAATAACATAGCCACCTATTTTAAAACCTTCTTTATTTAATACCTTAACTGTATCAGTTAAATAATATTCTTTTTGAGAATTATTTGTATCAATTTTTTTAAGGGCTTCTTTTAACATATTTCCTTTAAAACAAAAAATTCCTGTGTTTATTTCTTTAATATTCTTAATATCCTCTGGAGCGTCTTTTTCTTCAATTATATCACATATTGACATATCTTCATTTCTAATAATCCTGCCATAACCCTTTGGATTATTAAAATTAGCTGTCATAACTGTTGCGGCATAATTATTTTCAACATGATATTTAATTAAATTTTTAAGTGTTTCACTTGTTATAAGTGGTCCATCCCCACAAAGTATAATGACATTATCATTATCTTCGATATTGTCTTCAGCCATCATAACAGCATATCCAGTACCATATGGTACATCTTTTCCTACTGGTTGTTCTACCGAAATTACTTCATAGTCTTTAATGCATTCTTCTACCTTTTCTTTACCATGTCCTAATATTATAACATTTTTATTTATTTCTGATTTTTCAGCAGCTTCTATAACATATTTTATCATTTCCTTACCACATACCTTGTGTAATATTTTGGGAATGTCAGATTTCATTCTTGTTCCCTCACCAGCTGCTAAAATTATTGACATATTCATAATTAGTACTCCCTATCCATTAATATTTAGTATTATACATTATATTTTTTATCACTTCAAGTATTTACTAATTATATTAAAAAATATAACTAATACAAAAATATTTTTTATTTTTTTCACTAAAAAAGGGGTTCAACAAAGACCCCCATTACTGTTGATAAGTTTTACAACAGCACTCTTTCACCCTTTTTAGTTGATGACACAATGCATATGTTTGTCCAATTACATCATAGCTCCTACTTCTAAATCCTCTTCGCCTTCTTCTGAACGTTTTTCTTCATATGCTTTAAATACAGCTTCTGCAACAAGATTTCTAGTTTCAGAATTAATTGGGTGAGCGATATCCTTAAATTCTCCATCTGGCATTTTTCTGCTAGGCATTGCTATAAAAAGACCATTTTGTCCTTCTATAATTTTTATATCATGTACAACAAAACAATCCTCAAAGGTCACAGAAACGATTGCCTTCATTTTACCCTCTGAGTTGATTTTCCTTACTCGAACGTCCGTTATTTTCATGTTGTCACCACCTTCCCCCAAGAATTATGTCCAATTAATAGTATTATACTACAATTGCCAATAAATTGCAAAAAAACATTTTCATTTTTCGCAAAAAAATTATGAATTTATCTTAACAATTTATAATTCGGCTTAATTTCAATAATTCCATCCTTTTCGCTCATATTAGTCAAAATCATTAGTGACAAATAATTATCTACAAGTTTCTTTTTTGGCTCTAATGTTTCAACCACTACTGCAGTACCAACAACATCAGCATTAAATTCTCTCATCATATCCCACATGCCTTTTGCTGTTCCACCGCCCTTCATAAAATCGTCTACTAAGAGCACTCTTGAATTTTCTTTTAGTGATCTTCTCGACAGAGACATAGTTTGAATATTATTAGAAGACCCAGAAACATAATTTATACTTACTGTTGCTCCTTCTGTAACTTTATTATTTCTTCTTATAACAGCTACCGGCACATTTAATTTTTGGGCAGTTAATATGGCTACTGGAATTCCTTTAGTTTCTACTGTTACAATGTAATCAATTTTCACATCACTAAATTCAGTAGATATTAGCTTAGCAATATTCGTAACTACATTAGGATTATTAAATAAATCAGTCATATATATAAATCCACCAGCTATAATTCTGTTTTTTTGAGAAAATAAATCACATAATTCATTAAGGGTTTCTTCTTTTTCTTTCTTCCCCAATATTGGAATAAATATTGCTCCTCCAGAAGCTCCTGATATGGTTTCTATTCTTCCACAGTCAAGTTCTGACACAATTTCTTTAACAATATGTATATCTTCACTTATTGTAGATTTTGCTGCATTAAAAAATTCCGAAAAATAATTATATGAAAATACATAATTAGGTTTTTCAGCGAATATTTTCATTAGTGCACCAATTCTTTGGTTTCTTTTATACTTCTTATCCATAATTTCTCTCCCAATGCGAATACTATTAAAAATTATACAATATTTGTTCGTGTATTACAAGAGATATTTATTTTTATTTTTATTTGGGGACATTCCTTTACGGCTAGACCTACACAGACTGACATCTAAAGGTGTGTCCCCTTTCCTATTTAGCATAAATCTAAATAATTTAAACCATCCTGTGGAATCATCAATTCTATTTTTGGATTTTCACCATCTTTTCCATATTCACCTACAAGAAATAGTGTATAATACATTTTAGGTGCAAAATCAACGTTTGGTGCTTTTAGTATTATATTATCAGCGTCTTCTTGAATATATAAATCATACATACCTGAAGGTAATACTACATTATTAGGTATGTCTCCATATTTTAAATCAGTATATAAAATAGTTCCATCAGAAGTTGCCAATTCTAAAGGTCTAGAATTTGGTATTAGGTTTACTATTTTTATTGAAGTCATGCGCTTCATATTTACTCTTTCTTTTGCATCAGGTATTACATAAATACACATATTAGTAATATCGTTAATTTCACCAGCAATTGCACCATTATAAGCAAAATTAGTCCCAATTTCTATATCTGTTTCAAATATAGGTTCTTCTTTGTTGCCAGATGCATATATTATCACTTTATAACTTCCAGGCATAAACTTCATATATTTAGAAAATTCACCATATCTTAAATTTGACGTCAATAAAATTTCATTTACATACACATCTAAGGCTGGAGAATTTTTCACAGCGTTAAGTACTCTAAAATAAGATTTAGTACAAAAACATTGATTCATATATCCATACATTAAATTATTATTGGAAAGCATAAAATCACCCCTTTCATGATAATATATATTATATGATAAGGGGTTTGAAATGTTCTATGTCATTATTGTTATAACCATATCTATCCTGTCATTCTGAAGGCGTAGCCTTAAGATGCCATAACCCCATTTTTCAGAGTCTTTTTTCTGAAAAATGGATGGTAGGTCAAACACAACTAGCTCCAAATTTATATGAGCGATAGCGAACAAATAAATTTGTGAACTAGACTGCGAAAATCTCACTTAAACATTTGGATGACAATAATCCACTAGATGGTCTCAAAATGAAATTCTATATATTTTTCTAAAATTTTTACAAATTCCTCTAAATACTTTTCATCCTGATCATCAAATCTATTTAATTTAGGGCTATCAATATCAAGAACTCCAATTAATTTATCATTTTTCATAATTGGTATTACTATTTCAGAATTCGATTCACTATCACAAGCTATATGTCCCGGAAACTCATGTACGTTTTTTACTAATTGAGTTTTCCTCTGCTCTGCAGCAGAACCGCAAACTCCTTTGCCTATTTTTATTCGTGTACATGCTACCTTGCCATGAAAAGGACCTAATACTAATTCGTTATTTTTATAAAGGTAAAAACCCGCCCAATTTATATCCTCCATCAACATCCACAAAAGGGCAGCTGAATTAGATAAATTAGCTAACCAATCACTTTCTTCACAAATCAAACTTTCAAGTGTACTATTTAAATATTCATACAACTCTACCTTATTTTCAAAATCCATCACATCAATCTGCTCCATAACCCCTCCACCATATTCCGTTTATATCCAATTAATAAATTGTTATAGTTCCTGCATTATCTGCATCCCTGATTAATCACACTGCTTCATCCATATAACTATCATAATTTTTAGTATTGAAAATGTCAATCAATTCTTTTTCAGTTATTTCACCATTTTTAACATCAAGCATTACTTTTCCTTTATCTAACATTATTATTCTATCAGAATATTTAATTACATCCTTAATATTGTGGGATATCATCATTGTAGTTATAGAATGATTCTTAATTAACTCCTGTGTTTTTTCCATTATTAATCTTGATGTTTTAGGATCAAGAGCTGCAGTATGTTCATCTAATAATAAAAGTTCAGGTTTATTAAAAGTTGCCATTAACAATGAAAGAGATTGCCTTTGTCCTCCTGACAAATATTTTACCTCTGTGTTAAGCTTATCTTCTAACCCTAAATCCAATGATTTCAAACTTTCTCTATATGAATCAATATTCTTTTTATTAATAAGATTTTTAAGAGTATATTTTTGACATTTTTTATCGGATAAAGATATATTTTCTAATATGGTCAATGAAGGTGAAACGCCTCTTGAAGGATCCTGATAAACCCTTCCAATAAATTGAGCACGTTCATTCTCCCTTAAATTATTTATATTTTTACCATTTAATACGATGTCACCATTATCTGCAGCTAAAACCCCACTAATTATATTAAATAATGTACTTTTTCCACATCCATTTGCACCAAGGATTCCTGTACATTCGCCTTTATTTATATGAATATTAAATTTTTCAAATACGTTGATTTCATTTTCTGTTCCTGTATTAAAACTCTTTGATAAATTATTTATATTAAGCATTATACAATCTCCTTTACTTTTTTAAACTTTAAATCTTTTAAAAATGGTATGGAAAAACTTAAGTTGTTATATCCTAAAAATACTATTACTATTATTGCGCTTATTGCCTTTAAATCCTGTGGTGATAATCCTAAATCTATTGCTATTGCTCCAATTACTTTATATATAATTGCTCCAATTATTGCTCTGGTTGTTCTTTTTAATTTTTTAGAATTCTTAAATATCGTATCCCCAATTATTACTGATGCGAGAGCTATTACAACAATTCCTGTTGCCATATTGCTGTCTGCAAATCCTTGATATTGTGCCATCATAGCTCCGCTTAATGCAACTAATCCATTTGATAACATAAGACCTATTAATTTATATTTATTACTATCTTCTCCTAAAGATTTAACTAATGTTTCATTATCTCCTGTGGCTATTAGTAAATATCCAATTTCTGTTTTCAAAAATAAATCCATTAATATTTTTATTATTGTTACTATTATAATAAGAACTATTATAACTTCCATATTGTCAAATATTGAATCATAATTAAATAATCCAACATTAGATTTATTATTAATTCTTAAATTAACAGAATACAATAATGTCATTGTTAATATTCCAGATAAAAGTGCAGTTATTTTCATTTTTACATGTAATATATAAGTTATTATTCCTGCAAATGCTCCAATGAAAAATGCTAATAATGTACTGATTAATGGCGACATTCCTGCCAAAATAAATTTTGCGAAAATAAATGCTCCCATTGGGAATGTTCCTTCCGCTGACATATCGGCGAAGTCAAGTATTTTAAATGTAATTGTTACCCCCACGGCTAACACCCCAAAAATAAGCCCCTGTTCAATTGCTGTTTGTATTAATGAATTCACGTTATCAATCCCTTTCATTTCTATTAATTTTATATCATGTAGTTACCTTGATTAATCATTTACAACTACTCGGAATGCAGATAATGCAGAATGCAGATTAATAGTTCAATTTATAAATTTGTCTTATTATGAATAACTTAATTATCCTGTCATTCTGAAAGCGTAGCCTAAAGATGCACTAGCCCCATTTTTCAGAGCGTTTTTTCTGAAAAATGGTGGTAGGTCATTCGCAACTAGCTCCAAATTTATATGGGCGATAGCGAACAAATAAATTTGTGAACTAGACTGCGAGAATCTCACTTAAACATTTGGGGAGATCCTTCACTATCGTTCAGGATGACATGAATCTGCATTCTTTTTCAATTCTGCATTCCTTGCATTTTTTCAATTCTGCATTCTGCATTCTTAATTCTGCATTATTCTAAGAACTCTGCTCCTTCGAATGCTTTATTATCCTTTGTAAGTCCTAAAGCTTCCATAGTTTTAGAATTTACTATTTTCTTTAATTCTGTAGGTGATTCTACGTGAATATCCTTTATATCTACTTTGTCAACTAATATCTTTTTTGCCATTGCTGCAGTTTGTCTTCCTAATTCAGTATAACTTAAACCGTTTGAAATCAATACACCATCAGCTGCTTGTGATTCTATAGTTGATAAAGTAATTATATTTTTTTCAATTGCTAAATTTGATACTAGTTGTATTGCAGATGCTACCATATTATCAGATATCATATACAACACATCTATTTTCTCTGCTAATGTGTTCATTGCTTGTGGTATATCATTTACAGATGTAATACCAACAGTTTCAACTGTCATATATAATTCAGACGCTGCTGCTTTTACTTCTTCAATTTGTATTTCTGAATTAGATTCGCCTGTGTTATATATAATACCAACAACTTTCGCACCATCTTTTAAATCTTTTGCTAATTTTAATATTTCCTTTGCTTCCACCTTATCTGTTACGCCAGTTACATTAGCATCAATTTCATCAGTAGCTTTAACTATTTGTGAATAAACTGGATCTGTTACAGCTGTGAAAAGCACCGGTATATCAGTGTTCTCTGTTGCTTTCTTTGCAGCTTGAGTTGATAATGTTGCTATAGAATATATTAGATCTACCTTATCCTTTGCAAATTTTTCTGCAATTACTTGTGTATTTGAAGTATCACCTTGAGCATTAACATAATCTACTTCTATGTTAATCCCTAACTTCTCCATTTCATCTACAAATCCTTCTCTAGCAGCGTCTAATGACGGATGCTCCATATATTCAGTTATTCCAATTTTATAAGTAATTTCACTTTCCTTTTCATCATTACTCTTATTTGATTCTACCTTGTCATTACTACATCCAGTGATTATCATTGGTATGCATAAACCTATTGCTGTTATTTTTTTTAATATATTTAATTTCATAATATCCTCCATGTAATAAATTATTATTTTTAGTTTTTAATACTAATATATAAACTTGGCCAGAGCTTAAATATTTTATTTGGAATGTTGCTACCTACCACCATTCGCACTTCGTTATTAAGTGTTCTGGTGTAGATAGGTTCGCAGTCTACGTTCACCATTTTTTCTGCTCCTTACGTCGCAAAAAATGGGAACTCGTTTCGTTTGACCTACCATCCATTTTTCAGAAAAAAGACTCTGAAAAATGGGGTTAGGTCATAAAAAAAAATCTTTCATTCCTATAAATTCACTTTATTAAATGAACTTATAGGGACGAAAGATTCCGCGGTACCACCCTAATTATGATATAATAAATATCATCACTTCAAAGTCTGTCAACTTCTAACTCTGTAACGTGAGTACACGCATCTGTCTACTGGCTTTTGCTTTGAACAGATATACTCAGCAGTGAATATTACATACTCTACCATTATTGGCTCTCATCTAATCCAACTCTCTGTGAATGATTCAAATATCTTTCTCTGCTTCAACGCATTTATTTTTTATATTTTATGCAATAATAAACCAAAAGTTCACATTTGTCAAGAATAATTTTTTAATAATTTTAATAAATCT
>JAQVWY010000115.1 GCA_028709465.1 Tissierellia bacterium
TGTGTTGTAGTCATCTTCACCAAATGCAGGAGCTGTATGAACTATACCAGTACCATCTTCAGTAGTAACATAATCAGCACATGTTACATAAAATGCTTTTTTACCTACTGGAACTTCAACAAAAGGCATAAGTTGCTCATATTCCATTAATTCCAAATCTTTGCCTTTCATTTCTTCAAGAACTTCATATTCTTCATTTATTACTTTATCTACTAATGCTTTGGCAAGATAATATACTTCACCCTTCACATCTTCTTTATCTTTAATTTTAATTTTTACGTAATCAACATCAGGATGAACAGTCAACGTAACATTCGATAATAATGTCCATGGAGTTGTTGTCCATGCTATAAAGTATTCATCTGCATCTTTTTTCTTAAACTTTGCATATGCGGTAACCGTTTTTATTTCCTCATAGCCTTGAGCTACTTCGTGAGAAGCTAATCCTGTACCACATCTAGGACAATATGGAAGTATTTTATGGCCTTCATAAATATATCCTTCCTTATTAAATTTATCTAATATCCACCAAACTGATTCAATGTAGTTATTATCAAGAGTAATGTATGGATTGTCTAAATCAATTAAATATGCCATACGTTCAGTCATTTGACGCCACATATTTTCATAAGTAAAAACTGATTCACGACATTTTTCGTTAAACTTTGCCAAGCCATATTGTTCTATATCAGTCTTATCCTTTAATCCCAATTGCTTTTCAACTTCAATTTCAACTGGCAATCCATGAGTATCCCAACCAGCTTTTCTATTAACTTGATACCCTTCCATTGTTTTGTATCTACAAACGGAATCTTTTAATGTTCTTGCAATAACATGATGTATACCAGGTTTTCCATTTGCTGTAGGTGGTCCTTCATAAAAAATAAAAGGCTCTTTTTCTTTTCTAGTTTCAACGCTTTGATTTAGTAAATCTATTTGTTTCCAATATTCAGATATATTACGTTCATTATCTTTATATGAATCTTTTGATATATCTTTGAATAACTTCATCTTTTGTTCCTCCTTGTTAAATTACGTTTATAAATTTAATATAGTATTATTAACTTATTTTATATAAAAATATTAATTAAAGTATTAATGATTTAATGCTATCCATCATTAAATGTTCAATTTTAATTGTTTGCGTCCCCATACCTATGTAAATTGTATTTCGTTGCGTAAGACCTACCTACCATTTTTCAGAAAAAAGGCTCTGAAAAATAGGCTTAGGACAAGCAAAAATCCCATGTCTTTTGACATGGGACGAAATTTCCGCGGTACCACCCAAATTACATATTTATGCTGACCAAAATATGTATCTCAATTTCTTAACGCATTAATACGTAATTCCCTACTAAATTCAGAAATTAAACTCATGGATGATATTAACTGTTTTCAGATTTATAATCTCTCACCAAAATGATTATTTCTCTTAAAAACATCCAACAGCTACGTTCCAATCACAGTCATAGTTATAAATTTGTCTCTTTAATAGAATATATTAAAACAAATGTAATGTCAAGTAAAAAAATAATTATGCATTAATTTTATATTTTTAATCTTCTGCTATTTCATTATGATATTCTTGCAATGATTTTTTTTGTTTTTCCGAATAACCATTTTCAATAAATGCTGATATACCTTTAGCACTGGCTATTGCGGCTGTCACTGTAGTTATATATGGAATTTTATTTTTTATAGCTATCTTCCTTATATAAGAATCATCAAACTCACTATATTTACCTCTTGGTGTATTAATTATTAAACTTATTTCATTATTATCAATATCATCTACAATATTAGGGCTTCCTTCGTAAACCTTCTTTAAATAATCACATTTTATTCCATGATTTTGAAGATATTGCCTAGTACCTAAAGTTGCCTTTATTTTAAAACCTAATTCTGCAAATTTTTTAGCTGCAATAAGTGCTTCTGATTTATCAGAGTCATTAACGCTTATAAATACAGTGCCAGATGAAGGAAGAGTTGCTTTAGCTGCTTCTTCAGCTTTATAATAAGCAAGTGCAAATGAATCTGACAATCCTAAAACTTCTCCAGTTGAACGCATTTCAGGGCCTAAAATAGGGTCTACTTCAGGAAACATATTAAAAGGTAAAACAGCTTCTTTTACACCATAGTGCTTTATTTTTTTATTTTTTAATTTTTCTACAATATATCTTTTCCCTTCGTAATCTGCCATTATAATTTCAGTTGCGATTCTTGCCATTTGTATATTACATACTTTAGATACTAATGGAACTGTTCTGGAAGCTCTAGGATTTGCTTCTAAAACATAGACTTTGCCATCCATTATAGCATATTGCATATTCATTAATCCCACAACATTCATTTCTTTTGCTATTTTTTTAGTATAATCAATGATAGTATCAATATATTTTTCAGAAATACTAACAGGAGGAATTACACATGCAGAATCACCTGAATGAACTCCAGCATATTCAATATGTTCCATAACTGTCGGCACAAATGCTTCTTTACCATCAGATATTGCATCTGCTTCCGCTTCAATTGCATGACTTAAAAACCTATCAACGAGAATAGGTCTTTCAGGCGTTACTCCTACTGCCTCTGCCATATATCTCTTAAGCATTTCTTCATCATGAACTATCTCCATACCTCTACCACCTAAAACATACGATGGTCGCACCATTAATGGATATCCTATTTTTTCAGCTATTTCTATTGCTTGTTCAACATCTACAGCCATTCCTGATTCTGGCATTGGAATATTTAATTTCTCCATAATACTATTAAACTGTTCACGGTCTTCTGCCAAATCTATTGTTTCAGGTGATGTTCCCAGGATATTAACCCCTGCCTCTTTTAATTCAGCAGCTATATTTAAAGGTGTTTGACCACCAAATTGAGCTATTACACCTATTGGTTTTTCTTTCTCATAAATACTTAATACATCTTCAACAGTTAAGGGTTCAAAATAAAGTTTATCCGATGTATCATAATCAGTTGATACAGTTTCTGGGTTACAATTAACCATCACCGTTTCATATCCTAAATCTTTTAGTGCAAATGCAGCATGTACGCAACAATAGTCAAACTCTATACCTTGACCTATTCTGTTAGGACCACCTCCAAGTATCATAACTTTAGGTTTATTGCTTGCAGTAGTTCTGTCAGGAGCATTATAAGTGGAGAAATAATATGAAGCATCGTCTACGCCACTAACAGGTATTGCTTCCCAACTTTCTTTCATTCCAAACTTAATTCTTTCTTCACGGATTTCAGTTTCAGATACATTTAACAACATGGCTAAATACTTATCAGAAAATCCGTCTTTTTTTGCTTTTATCAGTAAATCACTAGGTAATTTACTTCCTTTAAATTTCAAAATCTCTTCTTCAAACAAAACTAATTCTCTCATTTGTTCTATAAAATAAGGTTTTATATATGTTAATTCATAAAGTTCTTGAACATCTGCTCCTTTTCGCAATGCTTCATACATGATAAATTGTCTTTCACTGGTTGGATATTTTAACATATCCATAAGCTTTTCAAGAGAACATTTATTATAATCTTTTGCAAAACCCAAACCATAACGCTTTATTTCTAGAGATCTGATTGCTTTTTGTAAGGCTTCTTTATATGTTTTGCCAATACTCATAACCTCTCCAACCGCACGCATTTGAGTTCCTAATTTATCCTGTGAGCCTTTGAATTTTTCAAATGCCCATCTAGCAAATTTTACAACTACATAATCCCCTGATGGTGTATATTTATCTAAACTACCATCACGCCAATATGGAATTTCATCAAGTGTTAATCCTGCTGCTAATAATGCAGATATATACGCGATTGGAAGACCAGTAGCTTTTGAAGCTAATGCAGATGAACGTGATGTTCTAGGATTAATCTCTATAATTACAACTCTATCTGTTTTTGGGTCATGAGCAAACTGAACGTTAGTGCCACCAATAACTTCAATTTTTTCAACTATAGAATATGCATATTTTTGAAGTCTGTTTTGTAATTCTTTACTTATAGTTAGTGTTGGTGCAGTACAGAAAGAATCTCCTGTATGTACACCAACTGCATCAACATTTTCGATGTAGCACACAGTAATCATCTGATTTTTACTGTCTCTAATTACTTCTAGCTCAAGTTCTTCCCATCCTAACACCGATTCTTCTATAAGAATTTGTCCTATTAAACTGGCAGAAATTCCTCTGCTGGCCACTGTTTTTAGTTCTTCTTTATTATATACCAAACCTCCGCCTGTTCCTCCCATGGTATATGCTGGTCTTACTACAACAGGATAACCTAAAGTATCTGCAATTTTTTCTGCTTCCTCAATACTATAAGCCTCTTGACTTCTTGGCATATCAATACCGAGTTTTTCCATAGTCTTTTTAAATTCTATTCTGTCTTCGCCACGTTCTATTGCATCTACTTGAACTCCAATAACTTTTGTATTGAATTTATCCAATACTCCATTTTTATTTAAATCTAGGCAAAGGTTTAGAGCAGTTTGACCTCCTAAATTAGGTAATAAGGCATCCGGTCTTTCTTTTTCTATAATTTCCATTAAACTTTTTTCATTTAGGGGTTCAATATAAGTTGAATCTGCAATACCAGGATCAGTCATAATAGTTGCTGGATTAGAATTAACTAATACTATTTCATAACCTAATTTCCTTAACGCCTTACAAGCTTGAGTTCCTGAATAATCAAATTCACATGCTTGACCAATTATTATTGGGCCTGATCCAATTATTAAAATTTTGTTAATATCAGTTCTTTTTGGCATATATGTACTTCCTTTTAATTTATTATTTTTGTTTATTTAAACATATTTTTTAATATTTTATCATATGTTTGCTAAAATTCAATTCTTTTTTTGATACTTATCAACAAATTTTTTCTAAAAGATAAATAAACCAAGAATTAGACTTTATTTTTAACTATTATAAATAATTAACAAGAAATAATCAACATAAAATTCAATTTTTTTCTTTTTTTGTTAATACTTTGTGAACTATAAAATTTATAATTATACATCTTTTCTAATAAGAACTTTGCTTATTATAAAATCATAGATTTAATAATAAAATTATATAATGCATATTACGCACTTTTTAAGAAATAATAATCATATGATTGAAATTATATACATATAGGAGGCATATATGCATTATCCAAGAAAATCATATTGGCATGAAAGCGCTAATCAAATAAAAAAAACGCTTAATAAATCAAACGAAAATATTAATAATAAAAGATTTGATATATTAATAATCGGTGGAGGTCTAGCTGGCTTAACTACAGCTTATTTATTAAGAGACAGCGGGTATAAAATAGGGGTAATCGAAGGCAGCACTATTGGTTACGGAACTACTGGATTTACAACAGCAAAATTAACTGTTCAACATGATATAAGATACAGATATTTGTTAGACGGTTTTGGAATTAATAAAACAAAACAATATTTAAAAGCTAATGAAGAAGGTCTAAACCTAATTAGAGAAATTATTAAAAATAATAATATTGATTGTGAATACAAAGATCAAACAGCCTATGTATATACTACAAAAGAAGAAGAAGTAGGTATATTAAAAGATGAATTTGAAGCTTATAAAAGATTACAAATTAATGGTTTTTATACAGAAAACCTAGATTTGCCTATTAAAACTTTAGGAGCCATCGGGATAAAAGATCAAGGACAGTTCAATCCTTTGAAGTACTTGTATAACTTATACAATATATTATTAGATAGTTCTGTAGAAATATATGAGAACATAAGAGCATTAAATATAACCCCTCATAGCGAGAAGCATATGATCAATACAGATAAAGGAGATATTTATGCTAATAAAATCATTGTAACAACACACTATCCTTTTGATAATGACTTTGGTTTGTTCTTTTTAAGATTATATCAGGAAAAATCATATGCGTTGGCTGTGAAAACTCATGAAAACCCTTTTGAAGGAATGTATATAAATGTAAAAGATCCAACATACTCCCTAAGGTATCACTATACTGATAAAGGAAATTTTCTTATATTAGTAGGAGGAAACCATAGAGTTGCGGTCAAGGATAATGAAGAGGATTCCTACAATGAATTAGAAAATTTCTTAAAGGAAAATTTTAAGAATTATGAAATTATATCTAAATGGTCAACACAAGACTGTATGACTTATGATAAGATACCATATATAGGGAATATATCCAATAATGTAGAAAATATTTATGTAGCTACAGGATTTAACAAGTGGGGTATGACAGGTACCGCAGCAGCAGCTTTAATACTAAAAAATAAAATATTAGGAATCAAAGATGATTATTCTGAAATATTTGATCCATCAAGAATTACACCAATTTTGTCAGCTGCAGAGTTTTTCCCTACTGGAGCTGTCATAGCATCAGGGTTTATGAAAAGAATTAAACCTTCAAGTACTGAATTTCCTGATATTGAATTTGGTGAAGGTAAAATAATAAACTATAATGGAAGAAAAATTGGTTTTTACAAAGATGAAGGAGGAGGTTTTTTCTGCATTAATCCAGTTTGCACTCATTTAAAATGCGCAGTATCATTTAATGATGCCGAAAAAACATGGGATTGCCAATGTCATGGCTCTAGATTTGATGTAAAGGGTAATATATTAGAAGGGCCAGCAGTTTATCCATTGGAAAAAATTAAAATTGATTTTCCCGATAGTTATTGACATATATTAACTAAAAAAAATATATATTATAACATTTCAATTAACATAATATATCATTAAGTGACCCATTTTTCAGAAACATTCCTTTATGGACTGACCACACAGCCTAACAATGGGGACATTCCTTCATGTCTAGACCACGCAGATTAACTTTCATGAAGGCTGTCCCCATACCTTATTATTTGATATTATATTTTTTTATTTTATAATGAAGCTTTTGTCTGCTAATTCCCATAAGCTTCGCTGCTTGAGCAATATTCCCATTTGTTTGGTT
>JAQVWY010000034.1:0-4074 GCA_028709465.1 Tissierellia bacterium
ATACTAGCTTGTAGAAGTCATCCTTTTCCGATACTCATGGCAAGGTTAGTTGACAAAAAGGATAACCTTCTATATATAGCATAACTTTTAATTTTTTTGCATTTTTTATGCTACATATTGTGGCTCGTCCTATTCCAATACTCACGTCGATATAACCATTCAATCAACTATTTTCAATAAATAATTTATCACAAAAAAGGAACTTCTTCCTCTTCTCCATCACCATTATCTTTATTATCATGATAATTACATCTAACCTGATTATTATAATAAGTGATAGCACTTCCCAAAGGACATATTTTATCATATTCAAATTCTTTAAAAAATTGTTCAAATATATAATCAGAATGTTCCACATCCTTATTTAGTAAATATAGTTCATACATTTTTTCTAATTGTAACCTACTTATGACGCAAGCTTTTTCATTTGTATGAGCTAATACACTAACATATGACGGAATTGCAATTGCAAATATAATTCCCAAAACAGAAAGCACCACTATTAATTCAATTAATGTAAACCCTTTATTATTATTATGTTTCCAAAGTTTATATTTTTTAATTATATCCATAACATTATCCTTAATAAATAGTAGTTGTATTATTTACAACCCTCTATTATTATGGACAATGATTATTATATTATTCTCTCAAAAAAACAGCACCACCCCACCCTTAAGGTAACAGCAGCACTAAATGAAATCCCTCACGCAATCTCGGCACCCAACCTGCAACCACCATCTGGAGTTATTATATCATTGGGCGTTCTTATGTATGTAGGTACTAACGCCTCAATAACCTTCAACTCAATATCCAAATCCATATTAAAAGCTGCTTTTTCTAATATTTTTATGTTTTCAAATAGAGCATTTACATTTATCTCTAAAGGCTTTTCAACAAATATCTTCTCTATGTCTGTTTTAGTTTGTCCTAAATCTTCAGTAATTAATAATTCCTCATACAACTTCTCACCAGGCCTTAAACCTGTATATGTAATTTCTATATCTTTATTTGGTACCAATCCTGAAAGTCTAATTATATTATATGCCAAATCTTTAATTTTTACTGGTTCTCCCATATCCAGCACAAATATTTCCCCGCCTTTAGCTATGGCCGAAGCTCTCATAACCAGTTGAACTGCTTCTGGTATGGTCATGAAATATCTTGTTATTTCTTCATGGGTGACTGTAACAGGTCCTCCTGCTTTTATTTGTTCCACAAACAATGGTATAACTGAACCGTTGCTCCCTAACACATTGCCAAAGCGAACTGCAACAAAATCTGTTTTACTTTTCTTATCATAGGCTTGAACGATCATTTCACAAATTCTTTTAGTAGCCCCCATAACATTCGTTGGGTTTACTGCTTTGTCTGTGGATATTAGCACAAATTTACTTACTTTATATTTATCAGCCATCATTACTGTATTATATGTACCTATTATATTATTTTTAACTGCTTCTTCTGGGTTTTTCTCCATGAGAGGCACATGTTTGTGTGCTGCTGCATGGTATACTATGTCTATATTTTTCGAAGCAAATATTTGCTCTAATTTATTTTTATCTCTTACGGAAGCGATTTCTATTTCCATATTCAATAGTTCCCCATAATTTCTTGTAAGCTCTTGTTGAATATTATAGGCGTTGTTTTCATATATGTCGAGAATTATAAGGTTTTTGGGAGAATAGGATGCAATTTGTCTGCAAAGCTCTGAACCTATTGAGCCCCCTCCTCCAGTAACCATAACTACCTTATTATGTATGTACTCTTTTGTCAATTGACAATCAAGAACTATTGGCTCCCTGCCCAGCAAATCTTCAACTTCCACATCTCTGATTTTGTTTACTAAATCATTGTAGCCTTCTTGTGCAATTAGACTATATATTTCTGGTAATATTCTTAATTTACATTGTGTATTTGCACAAATTTCTAAAATACGCTTCTTGTTTTCCACATCTAGAGATGGAATTGAAAGAATAATTTCTTGTATATTATATTTTTTCGTCATTTCTATTATTTTTTCTGTAGAACTAACGATGGGTACAGATTTAATATCCCTTCCAATTTTAGTTTTATCATCATCTACGATGCATTTTACTAAATAATTGTTGGGATTGTTATTTCTTATTTCTTCTAACATCATTGATGTTGCTTGTCCTGCCCCAACTATCATGACATTTGTCGAATTTTGATTATCATGTGTTTTATTGTTACTTTTACTTCCTATTATCAAAATCGCCCTGTAAATTATCCTTACTGATACTGTACATGCGATTGATACTGCTGTTGCTATTAGAAATACATAGTATGGAATATACAGATTTATTAGTAACGTGATTACACAGAATAACACATTTGACAAAAGTGCTGCACATAGAGAGCGATATAGGTCAACTATTCCTGTGTATCTCCACATATTTTTATATGACTTGATTGCAATAAAAGTTAAAATATATATTGATACATATAAATATAATGTTTCCTTGAATATTTCAAATTTTAGAGAATGAATTCCGCTTATTGCAAATGGTATGAAATATGAAAATACTGCGATACACATATCTATAATAATAGGTATGTATTTTCTGTATCTGTTTAGAAAAGTATAAAGTTTGTTATATAATGCAGGCAAATTTAGTCCCCTCCTGAACTAGAAAATGTTGCAAAAAAAATAAGTCTTTTTGTTTTAATGATTAATTTTTATAAAAGTGTGTCGATAAATAATAAAATGCAAAATTTTTTTATTATGTACCCCATTTTATTAGATTATTTATCGAATATTGTTAATATTGGTAAGACAAGTAATATTATACCACTTAAAAAAATATTTGCAATAAATATTTGTTATTTTCGTGCAAAAAAACAGAGATACTCCTAAATTAACCTTCTCCCTCTCTAAATATAAAGGTATGGGGACACACCTTTAAGTATAGTCAATCTATGTGAGCAACTTTAAAGGAGTGTCCCCATTTTCCTATTTTAAATTTCTTTTTATTAATACATCAACGGATTTTTTCAATGCTTCTTCTGTTTTAACTTCTATTAACATTTTTATATTTTTATTATGAGCAAAATTTATTAATTCCTCTATATTTAAATCCCCATCAAAGGGTATCTGATGATCGTTTTTACCTTTTGCATCATGAAAATGCATGTGGGCTATTTTATCTTCATGCTGCATCAAATATTTTCTATCGGTAAATTCACTTACTGCATCATGACCTGTATCCCATGTAAGTTTTATATTAGGGTAAGTTATTGCCTTATTTAATACATTTTGAATATATAGTTTGCCAAAATTATGGCTGTTTTCAATAGCTAGGGTTATATCATATGCATTTGCTTTTGAGGAAAGTTCTTCAATGGATTTAATAAAGTTTTGTTCATATTCTTTAGAATACTGGTGGTAAATATACACTTTTTTTTCTGGAAGTGTCATTTTAGCTCCCTCTATAATATGAAGGTTTAAAAGCTTCACTCCAGATTCTTTCGCCCAATCTAATGTATCACTAAAAAGCTTCACAAATCCAACTCTTACGCTTTCATAAAATGTTCCTAAATCAGCTTCATCGGGCATATGCATAGTAAATTCTATATTAGTTTGTTCAGTTATTTGCTTTAATTTTGCAGGGCTTAAATTTTCAATAAAATTATAAGGCAAATTCATATTCAATTCTATAAAATCTAGTTTTAATTCTAAACAAAGATCTATTAGTTGTTCTAGTGATGTATACTCAACTAATGCTGGCATTCCGATTTTCATAATCTCACCTTCTATTCTATAAGGTATGTCTTTTAAAAGGAATGGGGACACACCTTTATAGGAATGTTCCCAATAAACTTACCTCTTGCTTTGTTAAGTGTCTGTATTCTCCCAATTCTAGTGTTTCATCTAATTGAATCGGCCCCATGGATATTCTTTTTAAATACGTTACTTCTTTGTTTACTGCTTGAAACATTCTTTTTACTTGATGGAATTTTCCTTCTTTTATTGTTACGTAACATTTGTTTGTGTAGGTGGGAGATCCTTCACTATCGTTCAGGATGACATTATTGTGGTCGTTCAGGATGACA
>JAQVWY010000034.1:4174-13241 GCA_028709465.1 Tissierellia bacterium
TGCTTGAAACATTCTTTTTACTTGATGGAATTTTCCTTCTTTTATTGTTACGTAACATTTGTTTGTGTAGGTGGGAGATCCTTCACTATCGTTCAGGATGACATTATTGTGGTCGTTCAGGATGACAAGTTTTGCCGGCATTGTTTTGTATCCATCCTCTAATACAACGCCTTGTGCAAATGATTCTACGTCTTCTTTTGTAAGTTCTAGATTAATTTCAGCATAATAAATTTTGTTTACATGTTTTTTTGGAGATAACAAATTATGTGTTAATACACCGTCATTAGTTATTAGAAGCATTCCTTCTGTATCTTTATCTAATCTTCCCACTGGAAATGGTTTGTAAAATTTATCTTTTTCATCTAATAAATCTATAACTGTTTTATCATAGTTGTCTTCAGTTGCTGACACTACGCCACCTGGTTTGTTCATCATTAAATAGATGTATTGCACATATTTTACTGTGTTTTCTTTGTATTTTACTTCATCTATATCTGTATCAATAATTTTTGAGCTATCTTTAACAACTTGATCATTAACTTTGATGCAGCCGTTTTTAGCATCTGACTTGATCTGTTTTCTAGAACCCAATCCAACGTTGGATAGCATCTTGTCGATACGTATTTTCATGTTTAAACCTCATTTCGTAACAGGAAGCTAGTTTCTAGTAGTAGGGATAGGGATCTTTTTATTCTTCCACGAACTTGATATTTGCTCCTACGTTTTGTAGCTTTTCGATAATATTAGCGTAGCCTCTTTTTATGTGGTAAACTTCTGTGATTTCTGTTTCTCCATCTGCTGCTAATCCTGCTAATATTAACGCTGCTCCCCCTCTTAAATCTGTCGCTTTTACTTTTGCTCCGCTTAATTGGCTTTTGCCTTTAAGCACCGCTGTATTTCCTTCTGTTTTTACATTTGCTCCCATGCGTGAAAGTTCATTTGCATGCATGAATCTATTTTCAAATATTGTTTCATTGATTATGCTTGTTCCCTCTGCTAGTGACATTAAAGCCATAAACTGTGCCTGCATATCTGTTGGAAATCCTGGATATGGTAATGTTTTAATATCCACTGGTTTTATAAATCCATTTGATTTAACTCTTATTTTATCTTCATATTCTTCTATTGTTGCTCCAGATTCTCTTAATTTTGCAATAACTGGCTGAACATGGCTTGATACAACATTTTCTATTACTAAATCTCCGTTTGTTATTGCTGCTGCAACCATATAAGTTCCTGCTTCTATTCTATCTGGTATTACTGTATGTTCTGTTTTATGAAATTTTTTAACACCTTTTATACGAATTGTTTTTGTTCCTGCTCCAATAATATTGCCGCCCATGCTATTGATGAAGTTTGCTAAATCAACTATTTCTGGTTCTTCTGCAGCATTTTCTAAGATAGTTTCTCCCTGTGATAATGTTGCAGCCATTATTACATTTTCTGTGGCTCCAACACTTGGAAAATCTAAATATATATCTGAACCATGTAGCTTTTCTGCTTTTGAATGAACGTAACCATTTTCTGAAATTACTTCTGCTCCTAGTGCTTTAAATCCTTTGAGGTGTAAGTCTATAGGGCGTGTTCCTATGGCACATCCTCCAGGCATATATACTTTTGCATTTCCACATCTTGCTAATAAAGGTCCCATCACTAAAAATGAAGCTCTCATTTTGCTAATAAGTTCATATGGCGCTTCACTGGTTTTAATTTCTTTTGTAGTTATTTTTAATGAGTCTTCACTTAATTTTGTTACTTGTGCTCCTATTACTTCTAGAAGCTCACACATTACTTCAACATCTTTTAATTTTGGTATATCATGAATGATGCATTCTTCTTCACAAAGAAGTGTTGCAGCCAATATTGGCAATATTGAATTTTTTGATCCATCTACTTTTATATTTCCCTTTAAACCCAAGCTTTTATTAACAATTATCTTTTCCAATATATTTTCTCCTATATTCAAGTATGGGATGCACCTTTAGTTGTCAGTCTAAATGAAATGTGTAAGACTACATAAAGGAATGTCACCATTTTTTTATTATTTATCTATGTAATTAGTATGATTTAAGGTATAGAGACAATCCTTAATTGTCAGTCTATAATGAAATGTGTGAGACTAACTTTAAAGGAATGACCTTATATATATTATCACTTTTTATATTACATTTCAATTACAATTTTTTCATTTTTGAAATTTTTATAGATTAATTTTTTGTTGAAAAATCAGGGCTTGTATGTGTTAGGAAAAGCGACGGATTTAGAGCAATATAAAGAGCAGTGGAGAAGCAATTGGGGAGCGATTAATTTAATGAAGGAATGTTTAAGAATGCAGAATTTTTAAGAATGCAGGAATGCAGGTTCAATACAGAATGAAGATTTAATTTGTTTGAATAAAAAAAGAAAAAGCATGTGATTAAAATAAAGGGGGACGTTATATTTAAAAATTACAAGCTTTTTCTCTTTTGTGTTAGTATTATGACCTGTTTGAAAAAATATATTCAAAGATTTTTAATAATTTTTAAAAGTTTAGGAGATTCTTCACCTTCGGTTCAGAATGGGGCTTAAAATATTTTATTTACGTAAGTGTCCTATAGTTGATAAGCACTAGCTCTGCCTTGAAAAGGTCTCCGTCTATACTCAAGCTTAGTTTTCCTTTTTGTAGTTCCATGAGGCTGTTGGCTATGGCTAATCCTAGGCCGTTGCCTTCTGAACTTCTAGATTCGTCTCCTCGTTTAAACCTTTCCATTAATTCGTCTATAGGAATATTTAGTTTATATGCTGATATATTTTTAAATGTTACGGATACTTCTTTTTCTTTTTCAGTGATATCTATATATACTCTTGATTCTTTCAGAGCATATTTGAATATGTTTGATAAAAGATTTTCCATTACTCTACTTAAATGTCTGCCGTCTCCGTATCCATAAATTCTATCGCTGGTAGAATTAATAATAAATTCTAGTTTAGATTCTTGGATTTTTTCATCTAGTTCACCCATTATTTGTGAAACTAAAGAATTAATATTTATTTTTTGAAAGTTTACTGCAATGCTGCCACTGGTAACTTTAGCTGCTTCAAATAAATCTTCTGTTAGAGTTTTTAATCTATTTGATTTACGATCCAGTACATCTAAATATTTAGGTGCATTGGGAGAATTTAAACCTTCTCTTTTAAGCAAATCCACGTAGGATATAATTGATGTTAACGGTGTTTTAATATCATGGGACACATTTGTAATTAATTCAGTTTTTAATCTTTCACTTTTAACTTTGTTTTGTACTGCTATTTTCAACCCATCTGTTATGGTGTTTATATCTTGAGATAAAGTATTAAACTCACCGCTACCACTTAAATTTATTTTAAATTCATAGTCTCCTTCTTTTGCTATTTGAATTCCATTTTGTATATCTTTAAATTTTTTCACTTTTGTATATACTATATACACTGCAGCTATAAATATTAATATTAATAGAATCAAGTTGTTTCTGCTAATATATGTTGCTGACATTAATAGGATTATTCCAAAAACACTTTTAAGCATCAATGGTCCACTATTAAATATTTTAATTAATATGGATATTATTCTGGATAAGGCATTATAAATAAAAGAATATTTTATTATGGTTCCACTTTTTATATGTTTTGCAATTGATATAAATAATAGGAAAAATCCTGTAGCTGCTCCGCCTGTAGCTGAAATGAAAGTAAATTTCATTAAATTTACATTTGAATATTTAATGTTTAAGACATTATAAAAGTTAATGAAACATACTGCTACAATTCCTACAATCATTATTAAATTAATATCTGTGTATATTTTGTCTAATAAATTCAAATGAATTTTTTCATCTTGTACAGTTTTCCCTGAAACTGATAATAAATATATAAACAGCAACAATGATAGTAAAGCACATATAACTATTATTGTAATATTTACTAATAAAATATATCTGTCATAATTCCATTTATTTGTTCTGTATGTTAATCCTTCATCAGTTATGCCTATATAAATTTGTACTTCATCAATTCCTTCTTCTATTCTTGGAAATCTATCAATTAATGATGGAGAATATGTATTTTCTCCATTGTTGGGATTTATTACTACCCCCTTTTCGTCTATTAATAGGGATGCATTTCTTTTAGAATAATATTCTTTGCTTGATTCATTGGTATTTGTACAAATATTTTCTCTATCAGAGGCATAATATAATAATCCTGATGGATTATTTAAATCATTAATAATTTGCTGATAATTTGCTAGGTCTGTTTTTATAATCAGTTTCTTTACATCAGCAATTTCTGATTTCTTTTCCTCCCAGAACAATTCTTTTGATACATCATTATTTTCTAAATTATTTTCTGCTAAATAATTGTTGTATAAATTTGTAAGCTGCCAACTGTCTTCAATAGAAATATTTTTTACTGTGTTACCTTTTTTTATATTTTCTTCGCTTTTGTAATATCGGAGCACATATTCTAGTCTGCTTGCAGCATATCTTAATTCATTACTTAATTCATTACTTTTTTTATAATCTTTTTCTGTTATACTTTCGTAGTATTGTACATTTAAATGTATTTCTAATCCTGCATATACTCCAATCATAATACTTATTATCATTAAAATAAAGCATATGACTTTAGTAACTGTTTTTCTACTAAATTTCTTCCATTTTGTAGCCAACTCCCCACACCACCTTTAGGTACTTAGGATTTTTAGGGTCAATCTCTATTTTTTCTCTTATCCTTCGAATATGCACTGCAACAGTGTTTTCTGGATTAAAGGATGGTTCGTTCCATACATTTTCATATATTTGTTCAATTGAATAAACTTTGCCTAAATTTTGTGTTAACAATAAAAGAATTTTGTATTCTACAGGAGTGAGTTTTACTAATTCTCCATCTACTGTCACTTCTTTTCTTTCATCATCAATTATTAAATCTCCTGTTTTGTATATATTTACATCTTGTTTATCTACTGCTCCTCCAAGGGATGTGTATCGTCTCAATTGTGATTTTACTCTTGCTATAAGTTCTAATGGATTAAAGGGTTTTGTAATATAATCATCTGCACCCATATTTAGTCCTAATATTATGTCTGTATCCTCTGATTTGGCTGACAACATTATAACTGGTATATTTTTTATTTCTCTTATTTTAGTAGTAGCTTTGATACCATCCATCTCTGGCATCATTATGTCCATAATAACTAAATGTACATCTTTATTTTCTACAGCTTCTATTGCTTCTCTCCCATTATAACATTTAATGATATTATATCCTTCATTTTTTAAATATATTTCTATAGCATCAACTATTTCAACTTCATCGTCGCAAACTAATATATTCATCATTATACCTCCTAATACCTAGTATTGCTAATCTATATTATAACATTAATCTTAAACATTTCTATATTTTTTTGCGACGTAAAAAAAGAAGCAAATAAATTGTCGAAAAACTGTGCGAATTTCGTCGTATTTCCTAGGAAATATATAGCGTAACGTTTTCAGTTGTAAATTATAAAAGCCTATGGAATTGTCCATAGGCTTTATGTTTAGTGTGTTGCACCGCCGATGCTTTTTACATCTTCATCGTTTTCTACAATTGTTTTTACTGCTATTTCTAACGCTGTCACGATGTTATCTAATGACATTGAAGGTGTGTTTTTCTTTCCTACTGCTTGTTCTGTTATAAATGGTACATGAATAAATCCGCCTCTCATTTGGGGATTTTTCTTGTTAATAAAGTAAAGACCTGCGTACATAATGTTGTTACATACATATGTGCCTGCTGTGTATGATATTGATGCAGGTATTCCTTTTTCATTCATATTATCTACAATTTTTTTAACTGGTATAGTGGCAAAGTATGCTGTATCCCCATCTTCAAAGATTTTTTCATCAATTGGCTGTTCATTATCATTGTCAGGTATTCTTGCATCCTGAAGATTTATTCCTACTTTTTCAACTGTTATATCGTATCTGCCGCCTGCCTGACCTATTGATAAAACTACGTCTGGCTTATTGTCATCTATTGCCTTTTCTAAAGTGCAAATTGATCTTTTAAATACTGTTGGTAATTCTTGTTTTATTATTGTTGCTCCTGATATTGTGTCTGGTAATTTTTTAACTGCCTCTAATGCTGGATTTACTTTTTCTCCTCCAAAGGGATCAAAAGCTGTTACTAATATTTTCATAAGATACCTCCTTATTTTTATGAATAGGGACACAGCTTTAATGTTAATATACCTGTGGTTCAGGTATAATAATTCTTCCTTGGTGCATAATCTTTCTATTGTCTACATAAATGTCTGGTTTTAAACCAACTAAGTCAAAATGTCCATTTGCTTCATGAGTGCCTCCTAATGCAACATTTCTTCCAAAACCTATATGAAATGTTCCGTAGGCTGATTCGTCCTCTATATAACAGTTACCTTCACATTTGGAATATGAATTAAGTCCTATACCAAATTCTGAAGCAACGTACATATTAGTATCATTATACCCATCAATGTAATTTTTAAGCTTATATCCAGTTGAATTTTCTTCTATTTTAACTATTTTACCATTAGTGAAAGTAATTTTCACTGGTTCTTCAGGTCGACCTATATATCCAAGTGAACCATCAACTACCATTTCTCCTACTGTTTCTGTCTCCTCAATTGGAACATAAATTTCAAAACTAGCTGAAGAAAATCCATTTCCGTCTTTTGCTACGCCATTAAAAAAACCTGGCATTCTACCTCGTTTATAAACTTTTAAGTTGGTTCCATTATTAGACGTTATATGAATCATTGAAGAATTACATATATATTTCATTATAACTTCTGCCATTAACTTGCTTTTTTTGGTATCCATAGTTATAAAATCATAGGATAGCATGGATTTGTTGTTATTTACAGAAAGAGGAAGGGAAAGAAATCTGCTTCTTCTCTTAATTGCTCTTTTGGTTGCTTTTGTTGTTACTATAGAATAGTCTGTGGCACCAATAATGGCCGTATATCCATCGAATAATGTTTCATTTTCATCAAACACTACTCCAACGTTTCTTCCTGCCTTTTCCATAATCATTAAGTCTACAGAAGCATTTCTTTTTAATGCATATTTTTTAAGCAATGATGCTTCCAACAAATATTTTTCATTAGTAACAATTAACAGCTTATCCCAGAATCTAATTCTCATCCAGTTTTTTATAACAATTTGTGCGCCGCGCTCAATGTTGTCTAACATGCTATCCCTCTATTCATTACTATCTTATTATTTATTTTAAAACAATCATGTATATAATTTGGAAAACAATCAAGATTAATGCTGGTACTACCTGGTTCTTGATAACTCCCATTCTATCTTTCATATCTAGCATTGCTACCGGTACTATGTTGAAGTTTGCTGCCATAGGTGTGCATAATGTTCCGCAATATCCAGCAGTTAAACCAATCATACCAATTACAACTGGGTTAGCTCCGTATGCAAGAACGAATGGTGCACCAATTCCTACAGTCATTACTGTAATAGCTGCAAATGCATTACCCATTATCATAGTAAACAACATCATACCTATTCCATACACAACAATACCTGCATTCACATTTCCTTCTGGAATAATTGTTCCAACTAAAGAAGCAACTACATCACCAACTCCTGCTGCTGTAAATATTGCTCCCAAGCTTGCTAGTAACATTGGTAACATACTTAATGGTCCAACTGTTGATACTGATCTTTCACAGTCATTTAAGAATGTAACTGGTTTGTTGTCACTTGAGTAAATCATCAATAAGATAACTGCTACTAGTACACCTACGCCTACTCCCACTAATGCTCCTAATTTAGTAAACATAGCAAATATTATTGCAAATAAACCAATTGCTAATGCAGGAACAAATATTTTCATTCCTACTTTCTTAAAGTTACTTTCTGTTTCTTCTTTTGTTGGTGCTCCTACTTTTCCTATTTTAACTTTTCCCATTATTGCTGGAATTGTCATAATTATAACTAATATACCATTTACCATTGTTGGTATCCATCTACCAAATGCAAGCACAACTCCCAGTGAGCACCAGAAAATTGCTGTTCCTGCTCTTGATGGATTTTCTTCATCTAATCCATTTTTAATTCCAGTGTAAAGTGTAAGTAATCCAATTACAATATATATTATTTCAAGTAGCTTTGTACCTAATGCTACTTCAGCATCCATAAAAAATGACATAATCTTTTCCTCCTTTATATTTTATAATACTACTTCTTAGTGTAATATTTCTTAGCTAGTTTATTGTCCTTTAAAACATAGTAAACTATTGATACTAGTAGAGCAAATATAGCTACTGGAATTTCTACTTTAGCCAAATCTAATAAACTAACTTCATAGCCTAATGATGCTAGTGTTGATTGTACTAGTAATCCACCTGCTCCACCAACGAATAATACCTGGAAGAAGAACCATGTGATATTTTCCATACCTGATGCCATACCTTTAATTTCTTCTAAATGTTCTTCGTTTACTTTTTCACCTTTTGACTCAATTGCTCCTACAGTCATAGGCATAATTATTGGTCTTACGAATCCAGCAACTCCACCGAAGCTTACGTTAAATGCTGCAAATATACCTCTCATAACTCCATATGCAGCAACAACTTTTCCTGCAGATGCATTTTTTACTTTTCCTATTAGACTTGCAGCTGCCTCTCTCAAACCATTTCTTTCTAATGTACCTGTTACAAGCATGATTAAAATAAATATTGCCATACTTCTATTGGCAACGAAAGATTTGCCAAAAGTATCTAACATACCTGGAATTCCAAGTCCTCCAACAAGTGCTGTCACAATTGCTGCAGATAAAATGATCAATATTGAATCTTTTTTAAGTGCAAAGCCAATTATAACAATTAATATTCCTAATAATTTAATAAGTTCCATAAATTTACCTCCTTTGAATTTAAGTGCTATTTATTTATATCAAAGCGCATAAGACAAGTTACCTTGTCTCATGGCGCTTAAATATTGAAAACATGAGATTCTTCACCTTTGGTTCAGAATGACATAATTGTTCAGAATTACAAAATGTTTCA
>JAQVWY010000034.1:13341-21439 GCA_028709465.1 Tissierellia bacterium
ACAAAATGTTTCAAAATGACAAAATGTTTCAAAATGACAAAATGTTTCAGAATTACAAATGGTTCAAAATAACGAAAACGGATTATATATGAAGTGGTCTTTGTCTTTTCTTGTTTAGTGTTATTTTACCATCATGTTCTTTGTCTCTTACTTCAGCTTTGTTGTTAACACTGATCATACTTTCCATTGCTGCTAAACATCCATCTATATGAGCTCTTGCACAAAGGCCTAAATAATCTCCTGTTGCTGTTTCATCTGCAACTTCTGTTGTCCAATCAAGACAAGTAATGTTTGGATATTTATGTGATGAATATTTTCTGTTTTTCTCTAAATCAAATGGTATCCAATAATAAATTAAGTTTTTATAGTAATCAGCTGGGAATAATTTAGGCATCCATTCATGTGCATATTTTTCAAATCTGTTTGCCCAATCTCTGTTCCACATATCCATTTCTGAATCTGCATTTACTAAATCGCATAATTTGTCTTGTATTATTTTGCTTACCCCCACATTGTTTTTATTGTATTCTTCATTGGTAATATACCAGAAGTATCCATAATACAATGCTCTTGGAAGCCAGAAACCTTTGAAGCTTGGTGATACATATCCAGAGAACTGCTGATCCCATTCATGAGATGGCACCCCATGGTTGTCTGTTACCACGTCTGGAAGCCATTTAAACCAAGTTTTTGTAAATGCTAAGGCTTCTGTGTGTATTGTATCAAAGTTAAACCATTCATTGGTAGTATCCTTACCTAAGGAGTCAAATCTTGCAACGTGAAGCTTCCATTCTGGATTGTCTTTTTGCAACTCATAATGTATATACCCACCATCAGGATTTTCAAAAGGTATTATTATAATATTTAATTTTTCTAAATACTTTTTAAATTCTTTATCGTTTGATAAACTCTTTATCATTTCAAATGCTGCATTAGTGCTTGATATTTCATTAGCATGATGTCTTGAGTTAATAAAGCATACTGGTTTGTAGTTAATAAATTTAGCTCTTGAAACTAAATCATTTAAATCTTCATCAAAGAATTCAACTACATGGACTTCTCTTCCTTGATATGATTTTGAACCAACATAAGACTTAATTCCTTTAACGTCCTTTAACTCATCCATTAACTTGATATAATCATTATATCCAATTAAGTTTTCAGTATTTATTTTACTGTTATCTAAGGATTTTTTAGAGTTTTTAACTTTTGTACTATTTTTATTAATTGTTGATTTTTCACCTGTTGCTTTATTTTCAAATGTTATATTAATTATACTTTCATCTGTAATATCTTTTATAACTTTTGCATTTGCTAATTCAGCATAGTTTGATAATAATTTAAAGCTTTCTTCGTTTACTTTTATGTTTAATTCAACGCTGTCTTTACCATATTCAATGCTGCTTACTTTAATTTCTTCCCTTGATGCTGTTTTTACTTTGTTAACTTTATCATGTATTAACAATACTGGTTCATCATATATTTTGTTTTTAATAGTTGCCACAAGTTTTGGTCTTTTATTATTAGTTTTTCTTATTACTGGCAATATTAGCCCTGGTTGTGCAGCTGATTCTCCGGTATATTTAATTCCTAAAAATTTAAAGAAATCCTGTCCTACGAAATAAATATCTTCGTGGAATCCATCTAAAGATGATATTAAATCATTTCTTACAGGAAGCTTGTAATCTATATCGCTTAAGCTTACTTCCATCCTTAATTCTGTAAAGAATGGCTGTGTTTCTAACAATACTTTGCCATTTCCTTTTTCAAGAACATAATTTTTAGCTTTGTTTAATACTTTTTCTTGATAGAAATCCCAAATATTTTCTAGGTCTGTTTTTATTTGTTTGTCTACTATTACTTCTCCATTAACTGCTACTGTTATCCAGCCTGTTGTAGGATGAACTTTGCCGTGTTCTGGGAATTCATTTAAATATGGTCTTTCAGATACTCTTGTTACTCCTGTATCTTTATATATTTCTTTACCACATCTAGAGCAAATTATTTCATATGTTTCTTTTAAATTGTCATCTGCTTCAAAAATTACGCTGTCTCTGTGTATTCCTAATTCTTCTGAAATTATATCATCAACTGGATATAGTTCTTGTAAGAATCTGATTGGTAAATCAAGCCATCTGTCTTTATCATCTCTTAAGCCCTGATATTGTGGAGTTGCTCCATTTTCATCTAACCAATCTTTTTGTCCTTCTGGAAGGAATGGTTTAAACTTAATTACTACCTTGTCTGGAGTTTCTCCTTCTTTAAGTTCTGGTAATACTTTTTCAGTTATCCAGCTAAATCCTTGTTTATATGTTGCAAATATATTTGAGCTTTTAAGTGATGCACCTGAATTTTTTATGGATGTTTCAAGTCTTTGTGTTAATTCATCTCTCACAGTTTTTTCTTCACTTAAGCATCCTTTAATTTCTATCTCATCTCCAGCTTTTAGTGATGGAAGAACTTCTGTTTTAAATATATTTTCAAATGTGTCTACTTCCCATTCAGGTTCATAAGTTTCTTGCCAAATAATTTCTTCTTTTTTGTGATCTAATATTTCAAAATTCTTATTTGGATATTTTTCTTTTATTTTATCATTAGCTTTGTGTACAAGTTCTTGCCCTGCAAGGTCAGCATATAGTTTTATGTCATCATTATTTTCTAAGGCATTTTCTAAATGAACTATTTGTCCTTCATAGCTTTTACCACTAAGAATGTTGTTAAACAATGTCACTAAATCATTAATTTCTAAATTTCGGTTTATATCAATGTATGGATATTGTTTAGCAAGACTTTCACTTAATTTAAGTATCCCCTCATCATTGCCTTTTATTATGACTTTGTTGTTTGATTCATCTAAATGAATACATGAATTTGAATCTTCTGATGTAATTTCAATTATATTTTTTTGTCCAGCTTCTTCTTTTGTTTCTACTAAATCAAGATTAAGTTCTAAACAATCCAATGCAGTTCTTACAACAATATTTCCAACTGCCTTAACTAAAGTGTCGCTTATATTTTCATCCACTGCAATTTTCACATCTAATTTATTGTTCATTAAATCATTTTCACTGTCGGAATAAATACCTTTTATAGAAAATAAATTTGATAGCTCTATAGTTTTATTTACAGTTTCTGTATTTTCTTTTTTCGTTAAATGACTTGTAGTTTCAAAATTTTTATTATTAATTTCATATTTTCTTTGATCCACTGTTAATGTAACAGTTTGAACCATATCTAATTCTTCTAATTCTTTAATTGAATCATTTAAAGCTGAAACCTCAACTTCCATAGAAGATATATTAACAAATACATTTTTTATTCCTTCATATTTAGAGCTTATGATTATTTTTTCTATTTTTGGTTCTGTAATGCCTACAGTTTTTAATAGTCTCTCAATTTCCTCTAAATGTTTTTCATCTTTTCCTACATTCCATATGTATGGCATGCGGCCATATATATATTTGCCATTTGTTTTTAAGCTTGATGAATTCTTGGAAACGATGTATAGACATTCATTCTCAATTGAAACGCTTGTTTCATCTTCTCCTAAATCAGCGTTTTCATCTACTAATATAACGATGCTGTTTTGTGGAATATCTTTTAATTCTTTAAAAAATGCAATATTATTAATTGACATTGCACTGCATTCATATGACAATCTAGCTAACATATTTAATGCAGTTAGTTTTTCAACAATCGATGCGTTTTCTTTAATGTAAATTTTACCTTTTATACCATCATAAATCTCATCATTGTCCTTATCGAAAAAAAATCCTTCTTTTGAGTAGAAGTTTTTTAATTGTACCACTACTATCATCCCTTTCTTTATTGCTTTATATATTAAGTAAATTCTTGACCGAATTAGTTAATATTTCAACTGAAGTTTCTTTAATCAGCACCGCATCCTCTAATCTTGCACCACCAACTCCTGGAACTACAATACTTACTCCCATGGAATATATTTCATTTGGTAGAATTGTTTTCTTAACATTAGGACGTATTAAATTTCCCTCAATAGTTTGAAGTCCTCTACTGTGACCGATGCTTTCTAAATAATAATCCTTGTATTTGGATTTTTTAATAGATTTTGTAAAAATTTCATACAATTCTTCATATTTCATATTTGGCTTAATTGATTCCAATATTATAGTATAAACATCATAGGTATTTTTATAAATTTCTTTATATTCTTCCTTGATGTTTCCTATAGCTACCATTCTTGCTAAGGCTGCTGTATAACTTTCGTATTTAACTCCAAAGTTTAAAAGAAGGATGTCTCCTTTTTTTAAAAAAACATTTTTATCTGCCCAGCTGTATGGCATTGATGATTTGCTGCCAGCACCTATGATTGGTGTAAAAGCATATCCATCTCCGCCTTCTCTTTTTATGGTGTATTCCAACTCTATTTCAATATCTTTTTCACTCATACCTTCTGAAATCATTTGAAGCATTCTGTAATATGATTTATCTGCTATTTCAGATGCTTTCTGAATTTTGCTTATTTCATCGGGTGTTTTTATTGATCTAAACTCGTTAAATGGTTCTTCTAATTCTACTATTTCGATTTCTTTTAGGTTTTCCGAAATATCTTTGTAGAGGCTGTACTTTGTATCATGTATGTCTATTCCTAATTTTAAAATTCCATTTTCCTTAAGAATCTTATGAATAATTCTCATTAAATCTTTTTGACTTTTTTCATATAACACTGCAGTAAAATCTACGCTTTGTTTTTTGGCTTGTTCCAAATATCTTTTATCAACAATTATATAGTTATTTTTATTCGTCAATAAAACATAAGATTCATAACCAGTAAATTTACTAACATATGTGATATCATATTTATTTGTAACTAATATGGCTCCCACTTCATTTTTATTTAATACATTTTTGCATATTTCTTTCATATTTATCCCTCACTAATAAGTTAGCAATTCCTATGCCAATAATTATTTTTTGATAACACTTCTAATTTCCTTTGAATTTTCAGCCTTTATTCAACTTATCTACAAATATTGTCAACCTGATATCGCTACATTTTTTTGGTGTAATAGTTCTATTTAAGTTAAATTCACCATTTTTGGTGATTTTAAGATTTAAAAAAACGGTTTAATATCATATTTAACCATTTTGTTTTTTAATGTTTGTCTTGGCAAATCTAATTTTCTTGCTGCTTCAGCTACATTGCCTCCTGCATCATTTAAGGCATTTCTTATTATTATTTTTTCGGATTCTTCTATTCTTTCTTTAAAGGACATCTCCGAATTATTAATATTCTTATGTATAACTTTATCTAATTCAGTTGGTTGCGTTGAATTAATTATACTTTCAGTTTTTTCTGTTTTATCTGCTTTATCTGCTTTATCTATTTTATTTGTTTTATATGAATAGTTTTGATTAATATAGTTTTCTATACTATTTATACCATCTATTTCTTTATTATTTTGTGTATTTATTGCTTCTTTGATTATAAAGTTTGATATATGTTCAATTTTAATGTAATCCCCATCTATGAAATTCATTATTCTTTCTATGTTGTTTTTAAGTTCTCTTACATTACCTTCCCATTTTGAATTTTCTAAAATATTCATGGCTTCTTTTTCTATTCCTGCAACATTTTTGTTAAATTTCTTGTTGTATAAATTAATGAAATGATTTGTCAATAATTTTATATCGTCTTCCCTATCTTTAAGGTTTGGTATTCTAAAATAAAGTACGTTTAATCTATAATATAAATCTCGTCTGAATTTTCCATTTTTAATTACAGAAATAGGATCTTCATTAAAAGAAGCTATAATTCGAACATTGGCTTTTTTAACAACTTTTCCCCCTATAGGCATATATGTGTTTTCCTGCAGAACTCTCAATAATTTTGCCTGCAAATTTAAATCCATTGAATTTATTTCATCTAAATATATAGTTCCTCCCTTTGCTATTTCAAATAATCCTGGTTTATCCATGGCGCCTGTGAAACTTCCGGCAGTTGTTCCAAACAATAAGCTTTCCAGCAATGTTTCAGGTATTGCAGCACAGTTTTGTGCTATAAACATATTATTTCTTCTGTCGGAAGATGCATTATGTATACCTTGAGCAAATAATTCCTTGCCTGTTCCAGTTTCTCCGTAAATTAAAACAGGTGAATTGCTGCTTGCGGTTTTATATGCTTTGTCTTTAAGCTTTTTCATTTCTTCGTCATTAGTGATTATACTGTCCAAGGTGTACACTGTACCATTTTTCATTTTGTTGCTATATTCACTTTTTTCGTAAGCCTTTATTTGTTTGTCTTTAATTTCATAAGACAGAACGTAGTTTTCATCTTCCGCTTCCAGTATTTCAATAATACCTACCAGCTTTCCCTTTTCTTTTAAGGGAGAAAGAGTACTAATATAGAATGTACTGTTGAGTCTCACAATTTTTTTGTCAGATACTTCTTCTGTTCTTATTAGCTCTTGATATGCATTTGCATCGTAATCATCAAAATAATCTTTAATGTTAGTAATTTGCCCTGATGCATTTTTAAATTCAATTATTTTTTTTGCAATATCACTTAAATAAATTATATTTAATTCTAAATCTAAAATAATGATGGCAGAATTTTTTGCTTCTAATATGTTATTTAATATTTTATCATAATTAAACTTTTCCATTTTACACCACCTTGGTAAATCGGGATCCACGAGAATGTCCCAAATTGTACTATAATCATAGTATATTATTGAATTATTGTTGTCAATTGATAAATTAATATGCTATAATACAAAAAAAGGATAACACTGGATGGACACCGGTGCGCAAGGCTGAAAGGAATGTCCCAGTGTTGTAATAAATTGGATAAAAATGAAAATACTATATATAAATTACTAGGAGGAATTGATGAAGATAAATTTGAACCCTGCAAAGGGAATGAGAGATATAATGCCACAGGAAAAAGAAATTAGAGATTATGTGGAAAATGTAATAATTAGTACATATAAGCAAAATGGTTTTGAGCTTATTGAAACACCATTTGTTGAAAATATTGAAAATTTAGTTGGAAGTAAGGGCGGAGAAAATTTAAAGTTAATTTTTAAAATATTAAAAAGAGGTGAAAAGTTAGATTTTTCATCAAAAGATTTAAGTGAGGATGACTTGGTCGATTTAGGTTTAAGATATGATTTAACTGTACCTTTAAGCAGATTCTATTGCAACAACCGGGGAAAACTTCCAACTGTTTTTAAAGCAATGCAAGTAGGCAATGTTTTTAGAGCTGAAAGAGCTCAAAAAGGAAGATATAGAAGCTTCAAGCAATGTGATATTGATATTATTGGTGAAGAGTCTTCTGCTGCTGAGTTGGAACTAATAACTACTACTGCTAAAGCGCTAAATGCTCTTAATGTTACAGATTTTGTCGTACGTTTCAATGACAGAAGGGTTTTGAAATCTGTTATTTTAAATTGCGGATTTAGTGAAGATGAATTTGACGGTGTTTGCATAGTTGTTGATAAATTAGATAAAATCGGAATGAATGGTGTTAATGAAGAATTAAATAGCAAAGAATATAATAGTGATTGCATATCTAAATTAATGGAAGCTTTAGAAAATATTAATAAGAGGGGCACTGATTGTCTTGTAAATTATGGTGTTGATGAAAATGTAGTCAATGATGTTAAAAGTATAATGAATGACATCAGAGATTATGCTGCAGGAAAATATGATATTGAATTTGATTTTACATTAATTAGGGGAATGGGATACTATACTGGCTCAATCTTTGAAATTGCTTACAAAAATCTTGGATACTCCATAGCTGGTGGCGGAAGATATGATGATATGGTAGGAAACTTTATAGGTCAAAAAATCCCTGCAATTGGTTTTTCAATAGGTTTCGAAAGACTTGTAAATCAATTGATTGAAGAAAACTTCAAAGTTCCAAATCCAGAAAGAGTTGTATTGCTATACGAAAAACAAGATAAATACATCGATGTAATCAAAACAGCTGATGAATTAAGAGCTGAAAAATACACTGTATCTATTTATGAAAAAT
Source organism: Tissierellia bacterium (assembly GCA_028709465.1). Taxonomy (GTDB): domain Bacteria; phylum Bacillota; class Clostridia; order Tissierellales; family Sedimentibacteraceae; genus Sedimentibacter. Next base: position 21,362 of record JAQVWY010000034.1, read on the forward strand.
CAAAAAAAATGGGAAAACAACTTACTCAATTCAGTGAACTAGGCTTCACTAAATTTGCAATATTCAGTAAGGATAATA
>JAQVWY010000034.1:21539-28432 GCA_028709465.1 Tissierellia bacterium
GCTGATGAATTAAGAGCTGAAAAATACACTGTATCTATTTATGAAAAATCAAAAAAAATGGGAAAACAACTTACTCAATTCAGTGAACTAGGCTTCACTAAATTTGCAATATTCAGTAAGGATAATATTGAATTAAAATCTATAGGCTAACGAAAAATGCAGGAATTTATTCCTGCATTTTTTATTCTACATTACCTACATTCCTGCATTACCTGTATAAAAATGTGTGACAGCGAGAACCGTCCCCAGTGGTTACTTAAACATTTGGGGAGATCCTTCACTATCGTTCAGGATGACACAATATTTTACAGGTAGGTTTTTAGGAATTGGTCGTTTATTTCTTTTGGAACGAGGACTCCTCCTGTTGCCCAGGCTATGTGAGTTGCATTGTTTAGTTTGTCTTCTAAATTATATTTCTTAATATATTCTTTTCCTTGTTCTGATGTTTCGAATTTGATTGGTCCTTCAAAGGATGCACATGCTGAAGGTTCAATGTCAATATTTTCTGAAAAATGCAAATGTCTCATATTATTATAAAGTTTATAATCGTCCAATGTAAAAATTCCGCTTAATAAATGATCCATCATTTTTCCTACTAGTTTCGATGGCCTTCCTACTGCTAATCCATCTGCATGAGTTTTTCCATCTAATCCAACATCTTGTACGCTTATATCATTGTGAAGTCCTGTTGCCATTCCAACTAACATGCATGGTGAATGAGTAGGTTCAATAAAGAAGCAATGAACATTGTCCTTAAATACTGTTTTTAAACCATATGTTATTCCTCCTGGAGCTCCACCTACACCACATGGCAAATAAACTATTAGTGGATGTTCTTCATCAACTTTAATATTCATTTCATCTAATTGTTTTTTTAATCTTCTTGCTGCTACGCTATACCCTAAGAATAAGTTGATTGAATTTTCATCATCTACGAAATAGCTCATAGGATCTGCATCTGACATTTTCCTGCCTTCTTCAACTGCTTTTGAAAAATCACTGTCATATTCAACAACTTCTGCTCCCTTTGATCTTAACAAATCTTTTTTCCATTGTTTTGCATCTGCTGACATATGTACAACTACTCTAAATCCTAAAGCTGCTGATGTTATTCCTATACTCAAACCTAAATTGCCGGTTGATCCTACTTGAATTGTATGTTTGCCAAAAAAATCTCTATATTCCTTTTCTGCTAGTTTAGAATAACAGTCATTTTCTGAAATCATATTATTTTCTAATAAAAGTGTCTCTGCATATTTTAAAACTTCATATATACCGCCTCTAGCCTTAACAGAACCTGCTATTGGAAGATCACTGTCCATTTTTAGTAATAATTTGCCTGATATTTTAGTTTCATATGATATTTCAAGCTGCTGTCTCATTTTTTCTATTTCCTTTATTGGAGATTCAATAATGCCATTAGTAAGCTCTGTTTCAGGAAATACTTTCTTTATTAAAGGTGCAAATTTATTTAATCTCTCTTCTGCATCATCAATTGCTTCAGTATTTAAGTTTATTAAAGATTTTGCTTCTTCATATGGTTTTAATTTAGAATTTAACCAAAATATTTCTTTTAAATCTGAAACTTCCTTAATTATTTTGTTAGTATAATTTTCTTGTCCCATTCTTTCCACTCCTCGTTTATTAGTTTTGTTTAATAGGATTCCTGTATTGCAGCCTTATCACCATTTTTTGCTCTTGTCATCGCAAAAATATGGTTAGTTTATAATATTATATCACAAACAACATAAATTTTTATATTATTTTAAAATAATATAAAAATTTCTAATTGTAAGGGAGGCGCAAAGCTCTCCCCTACAATTTGTTTCTTAAGTTCATTAAAATTCATCTTTAGATTTAACTATTATTATATTAAAATTTCTTTGGTTGTTGTCACTATTTCTGCAGCTTTTACTCCTGTTAAATCGCCATTTGATGTGTTGAATATATTATTAGTGATTATTGCTTCCATAACGGTTCTTACTTCTGTTTCTGTCAAACCATCTTTAGGAGCATCAAGTGTTAATGATGATTGACCGCCTTGGGCAGTTATAAAAGACATTAACAATCTTTTAGCCATTATCTCACCCTCTTTCTCTACTTACATATTGTTTATTTTTCTCTATTCTATTGCTCATTCATTGCTATTCCATTGCTTCTTAACCTTCGTTTACTAAGTCATATTCTTCATATTTTACTATATTTGTTAGAGTATATTCTTGTAATTCTGCTAAAGATGTTGCTACTTGAAATATACTGTCATTAGTTACTGTTGATTTTACATTTGCATAAGTCTTATTTTTTATAATATCCCTGTTATTTTCGTCAAGACCTGCGTTTAATACTAACTTGAATTTTGAATCTGCTTGATTTGCAACTATTGCCATATTATCACCTCCTTTTGCCCTCATATACTATATAGCATGAGAACTGCAAATGTATTGAATTAATTTTGGAAAAATGATAAGATGAGGGAGAAGGCATTAATTGCGTGAGTTAATAAATTAATGATAAAGATGCAATGGAGAATTCAGAATTATAAGAAAATGAAAAATTAAAACAGTGGTGATTTTCATGAATAGAGAGTTTGTTAAGGGTGTTAAGAAAATTCTTAAAGAGATGGATTGTAATAGGAATTACATAGATGGGGTTAGGTATGTAATTTTTTTGGTTTGTGGGTTTTTGTATAGTTTGAAACTAGGTAAGTGGAAATTATTGGATGGAAATTTTTTTGATTTTATGTCGAAAGATGTTTTACATAGTGAAGATTTGGGTATATTAAAAATGTATAGTCATTATGATTTAAAGCATCAAGAAATTGCTAATAAGGTTTATAATTTGATCTTTGAGTATAAGGACAAGATATCATATGATAATTTTGTTCCTGCAAATCTTTATGAAATGCTTTTGACTTCTTATGAAAAGAAATCATTGGGACAAGTTTATACTCCTTTACCTATTGTGGAAAGCATGCTTACACAAACATTTGAAATTAAAAATGTTAATAAAAATACTCGAATTTTAGATCCATCTTGTGGTGGAGGATATTTTTTAATTGAAGCCTTTAAGAAAGTTCGAGAATCTATCAGCAATGAAAAATATATTCTTGAACACATGATTTATGGAATTGATGTTGATGATTTTGCAATATTTTTATCTAAAATGGGTTTACTTTTTATAAGCAGCTGCACTAATGTAAATTTTAAGATTTTTAAAATGGATTTTTTAATAAATCATTTTAACAATGATGGCATTAATATTTCAGATAAAATTAATTTTGATATTATAATTGGAAATCCACCCTATATTGGACATAAGGCGGTTAATAAGGAATACAGAGCTATTTTAAAGGATAAATATTATGATGTTTTTTATGATAAGTCAGATATTTCCTACTGTTTCTTTAAGAAGGGTAAAGAATTACTTAAGTTTGATGGTATACTATGTTTAATAACGTCAAGATATTTTATGGAAGCAATGTATGCAGATAAATTACGAGAATTTATACAGCATAATTTCAGCATTTATTCTATTGAAGATTACAGCGGTTTAAGGGTTTTTAAAAGTGCTATGGTCAGTCCTTTAGTAATAACATTATTCAATAAAACCTTAAACCAAAAAGAGTTTTCTTACATAAAATATAGTTTGAATAATTCTCAAAATGAAAAGTTTAAATATAATCAAAATAAGCTAAAAAAAAGCGGCTGGATTATTTTAAATAACAAGGAAGAAGAGCTTTTTAACCGCATAGAAAGCATTTCTAATTCATATATTAGTGATGTATGCAGCATTAAACAAGGTATTATTACTGGCTTAGATAAAGCATTTATTGTCACTGAAGATGTGATAGCTAAATATAATATAGAGGATATTTTACTGAAAAAGTGGATTAAAAATAGCAATATTACGAAAAACCGCATTAAATACAATGATTTGTATTTAATATACACAGATATTATTGAGGATGAAAAAGATTTCCCAAATACCATTAATTATTTATTGCCATTTAAAAATGAGTTAATAAAAAGACGTGAATGCAGGAATGGAATTCGCAAATGGTATGAGCTTCAGTGGGGCAGAGTTCTTTCTGATTTTGAATCCCCTAAAATATTGTTTCCTTATAAGTCTCGGGGAAATAATTTCTACTATGATAATGAAAAATTTTTTTGTAGTGCTGATGTGTATTTCATAAATAAAATTTATAATAATTTAACTTTTGAGTACTTACATGATTATTTAAATTCCAATATTTTTGAGTTCTATTTTAAATGTAAAGCCAAAAAAGTAGGCGTTGATATTTATGATTATTACCCTAATAAATTAAAGCTTATGAAGATTTATGTTCCTGATAAAAAAAGTGGGAAAATGATACCTCAAAATATATCAAAAATAGGAAAATTTAGTATTGATAATTCTCTTAAAAAGGTGTTTAATATTAGTTGTGAGGAGGAGGCAATTATTAATAAATATATTTATAAAAAGGGTGATGACGCAAAATGAAATTTAAAAAGGTATTATTTTTTATTATTATTTTACTTGTGTTATCCATTCAGCCAGGTTTGGCGAAAACTGTTTACTACGATATTTATGGACATTGGGCAACAGATGATATTAATTTTGCATCTAATACTCTTAAAGTATTTAAAGGTTATGGCGACTTAACCTTCAGGCCTGAAAACGAAATTACTAGGGCGGAGTTTATAACTATTTTAGCTAGAACAGCCTATAAGCAAAATAAGATGAATGAAGTATACACAAGTAGCATGGCATATAATGATATGTCAATGAAACATTGGTCTTATACGTTCGTTATTTCTATGTATGAACATTTTGCTAAAAACAATAAGGATTATTCATTTAAAGATATTTTCCCTGGAAATTACTTTTATCCGGATAGTGCCATAAAGAGGGAAGAAGCTGTAGCATTAGTAGCAGCATTTAGTGATAAATCAATATATGATAATCCATTGAATTTTAGTGATATAAGCACTAATCATAAATATTATAATCAAATTAAAAGATTGTATAACGCTGGAATTATATCAGGGTATAAGGATAATACATTCCGTGGAAATGCAAAAATAACCCGAGCAGAGTCTGCTGCTTTAATCAAAAGGGTTTACAATGACATTAAAACAAGTGATAGCAGCAAATATCTGAAAACAATTGAATTTCTTCCTATAAAGGGAGATGATATGTATTCTTATTTTGGAAATTATAATTTTAATACTACTAATACCCTGGATCAAAGATTTATTAAAGCAAAAAACACATTAGAATATGTATCATTTGGTGGTTATATTTTCCCAGAGGATGCCCATTTATATGATATGAAGGCTGTTGATACAATGAATTCTTTAAGAGCTAGCGGTTACTACAATGTAGCAGGCACTAATTTTTATTTAATAACTTTTGGAAATTTTTCAGAAAGTGCTAAGACTGAATTTGCTAATCAAATACTTGCTAATATAATTGCAAGGGATGATTTAAATGATTCTGAATTAATGCAGCTTTTCGCATTGGTAACAAAGTATGATACAAAGGAATATTTATATATAAACGCTCTTAAAAAATGGCATTCCAACACTATAAACAACAATGCTAAAGCAAATATTTTATTTTTTAGATATGCATACTATATAAGAACAAATAACCAATCAATGTTAAAAACATTGGTTTATGATGATTTAACAAAGGCTAATAACATATCAAATTTAATTAATATTAACTGGGATTTGACTGCAGGTTCGACAACTGATTTTAGAAATTATAGTTTTAATAATTATACTTATCATTTATATAAAAATATGACTTTAAATAGTTATTTGTTAAATTCATCTAACAATTTTAATTACAATTCAACAGTGGTTGAACTTGTACAAATGCTTCTTATTAAGAAGATAAATCCTCCTACTTCGGTTGGTGTAACAAATAATGAAGACATTTTTTATAAATATTCTTTAAACAGATTGTATGTCCTAAATTTTATTAACGAAAAAGAAAGAGCATTTGTAGAAGGAATCAATGATTATGAAATATTAAAAACCTTCGATATGTACAAAACTAAAAAAACAGAAATAGACGATAATTATGTAGGAATTTTGAAGAAAGTTAAATGAGAATGCAGGAATGCAGAGAAAAAACACAACGTAGAATTAATTTTTTCTACGTTGTGTTTTTATTATACTTATAATTTAGAAAAGAGATCCTTCAATCTGCGGTTTCAGAACAACAGATACTGAAAACTCCTGCATTGTTATAAATCTGCATTTTTGCATTCCTTAATTGTTATAGTTCTAGATTATTTATTCTCTGCATTCTTGTCTATTGATTTGTCTAGTTGCATTTTGGCGTATCTTTCTATGCTGTCAAAGGTACTTTGAACTATGGTTTCTATTAATGGTTTAGTTATAATAAATTTTAGTGGCACTGGAACTAAATTGTAGAGAGTTTCCACTACCCAATTAAACTTCTGGCCGCCAGCTTTTGTTGTATCTTTATACATGTCTTCTGCTTCAGTTATATATTTAACTGCCATATTCCTTAATTTTTCATTTTGAGAGAAATATGCAGATAATGCTCCGAATATAATGGTTAACACGCTTAACACCAGGCGTATAATTAATTCAATTTCCAAAATATCACCCCCCCTTTATCGTGTGAACTTTGTATTTATGTCTTATTATATGTATTTAAATATATTTGGATATTAAATTTAGTGCAAGAATATAGAGAATCAGGAATGCAAGGAATGCAGAATTTAAGAAAAAAAACAACGTAGAATTAGTTTTTTTCTACGTTGTTTTTATATTTAGAGAAGAGATTCTTCAACCTGCGGTTTCAGAATGACAATTTCTGCATTCTCTGCATTATTTTAATTCCTGCATTGTTAA
>JAQVWY010000116.1 GCA_028709465.1 Tissierellia bacterium
AAAAAAATGATTGTATTCTTCCCCATTCATAGGATTTAGTTTCCCATTATATCTCCCCAATTCCCATGTTTTCTGCATCCTTTTTTTAGTTAATCCATAAACCAATGGGATTTCTAAATCAAATTGTTTTTATCCACTCCGTTACAAGCTCCCTTGCTTGTTCAAATGTTATAGGATTTTTCATATCTGTTTGTACAAAGAAACTGTCTATTATTTTGCCTCCTTTTGCCCTAACACGTGTTGCAATAGACTCATATACTAAGTTTGGAGTCTTTTCATCAGCTTGAGTAATAAAAATATATACATTTTTTCCTGCTAAATTTGCTCTACTAATAAATGTATTTATTGGAGTAGAAGTTTTTCCTGCCCAAACAGGAGTTCCTATAAATATATTGTCATAATGCTTCAAGTCGAAATCCATTGATTTGATTTTCCCTTTTAAACCAAGTAAAGAAGAAAAGGCAGCCCCTATGAAGCCAATATCTTTTTTTAATTCAATTTTTTTAATATCACCATTTACTGCTTTTGATATTTCTTTTGCTACAGTTTCTGTATTGCCGCTTCTTGAATAATATACAACTAAATTTTTAACATTAACCATGATTTTTTATTGCTCCTTTTTTTTTATTTAAAGTTATTTACCTCTTTATAGACATAATTCCCACATCTGCTGAAACTCCGTATGCATCTAATCCGAGCTTTTTAACCTAACTCTACATCAGGTATGCCTATATCCTCTACAATAACATCCCCAGTATATTCTTTGCAGTTTAGTAGACCTTTTTTCATTTTATGAAAGGTTATAGTTTTAAAAGCTTTAATACCAATACCCATAGGCTTTCCTGTATCACCGTCTATTCCCGATGGAATGTCAACAGATATAATTTGTTTTGATTTATCATTCATGATTTTTATTATATCATAGTACAAACCTTCTATATTTCTTTTTAAACCAATTCCAAATAAAGCATCTATTGTAAGGTCGCTGATTTGCAAATCCTCCTTTAATGTAATGAAATCCTTTTCACTTTTTATATTTACTATATCTGCTTTAAGATTTTTTAAAATATTTAAATTAATATTAAAATCATCTGTGCCATTTTCAATGTTTCCTGAAATATATATTTTCGTGTTTTTGTTTTTTAAAATCAAATGACGTGCAATTGCAAGTCCATCTCCACCATTGTTTCCTCTGCCGCATACAATAGTATAATAATTTAAATTTAAATCTATGTTATTTATTAACTTAAGAGCTGCATTTTCCATTAAAACAATACTTGGTATACCTATTGTGTTAATGGCATATTTGTCTAATTCTTTCATTTCTTGACAACTTATCAATTTCATCCTCCTGTATAGTTTTAACATCAGTCCCTGCAGTTATGTAGTTACCTGTAGTTATATTTATTATATCATAAATATACTTAAAAAATGTAGAAAAACCGTTGGTTTTTTTCAACGGTTTTTCTGTTAAATTTTCGTAATTTCTGTGCTGACTTTGTCATTAATATGTGAAATTATATTTATAAGTTTTTTCTTTTATCAGTTAGTCCAATAACAGAAAAAGTGTTGGGGTCAATTATAACGCCATAATCTTCCTCAGCTTGTTCTAATGTTATATATTCATTTTTATAATCCATTATAACTTTTTCTATAGAACGTTTATATGGGTTGCCGTATTATCCTCCCCCTGTACCCATTGATTTATTTTAATTTATTTAAATCGAGACATCTGAATTTCGCCAAATTGTAGCTATTTTAAATCATTACCCATTTTATATTGTGATTTAATGCTTAATAAAACTCCAAAATCATATCATACCATTTAGCACCACCATGCTGAGATTTTGAAACACCTTTATTTTCAAACCCAAACTTCTCATAATAATGAATTAGTTTATCTTTACACGTTAAAATAACACCTTTACGACCTGTTAATCTTGATACTTCTATCATATGATTCATTAATTGTGCGGCAATTCCTTGCTTTTGATATTCAGGTATTACATCTAGTCCAAAAATAGCTTGATAATCTCCATTTGAAATATGTAGGTTAGCATCGCTAAACATTTCATCATAGATAGTCTTTTCATTGGTTATGCACCCATTGATAAACCCAATTATTTTTCCATCAATTTCTGCCACGAAAAAACTTCCTGGAAATGTTTTAATTCTTTGTTCCAATGATTCCTTCTTGGCCGCTTCTGACATTGGAAAACACCTTGATTCCACTTCTGTTACCGAATCTAAATCTTCAATTGATACCTTTCTTATTTTCATATTCATAACTTCTCCTTTTTATCTTCTTCATTCTTTAACTCACTTCACAATATGTATACCTATCTTTGTATACATATTGTGTTAATATCATAGTTGTCCATAGTTGTCTAATTATTTCATTTCCAACAACTTATTGATTCCTTAATTCAACATCCTTACATTCCATCAAAGTTATCAAACACATTATAATTATCATTATTTACATAATTTTTTGAATCTTTGTAATATAAATTTAATTTTTTTAAATTTGAAACCCATAAAAGAATTATAAATGGAATGAATAATACCATTAATAATTCTATGCCTGACAATAAAATGAAATCATAAATTCCGTGTAATATAGCTGGCACTGATAGTGATTTTTTAAAAAAGTAACGTTGTTGTTCAGGTGTTGAGGAAAATTTTGACAATGAAAGATAATAACCCATTGTTACAGCAAATAACATGTGAGCAGGAACAGATAAAATTGCTCTGTAAAATCCTATTGATTCAACGTCTGAAAAGCTGAATACAACATACATAATATTTTCAATGGTTGCAAAGCCTAGTGCTGACATTACACAATACACAATACCGTCAAGTTTTTCATTGAAAACAGGATTGTAGTATACATGCTTCAATACAACCCGTCTTTTCATATATTCTTCTGTGAAGCCTGCAACAATAAAAGCTGTAAAGGCGGATCCTAATATACCTCCAAATATATTAAAAGCTGATAACAAATTTTCAATAATTGCTGTTGGAATAACATAAATTACGCCAAAAATAAATACCTTTAATAACATCCTTATTGGTTCTCTGTCATGTCTATCAAACAAATAAAAAATCAATGCCAAGGCTATGCCTGGAGTTATTGCTGTAATAAATAAATCTAATTTCATAGTTCACCTTCATATTTATATTAAAATTTTTAGAAAAGTATAATGTTTCCTATAATATCTGCAATATTCATAAAAATAAACTTCCCGCTATAATATGGGAACGTAATTCTGGGTATGGGCCCCGAAATTCTTAATGAAAATATAATATTAATTCTTATTATATTATATTTTCATTAAGAATTCTAAGGAAACATAATATTTTCTATAATGTCTGCCCGACTTGTCAATATAATTGCCGCTGTTGTCTAGGCACATGACAGTTGCTCTTTTATTTATTCTTTGAATAAAGCCGTTTATGTATTTGCCGTCATAAAGAAATTTCACACTGTCGCCAGGCTTTAAACCATATTTGTTTAAATTCACCTCTTTGACGCTTATTAACTCATGAGTTGATTCTGACTGTCCAAACAAATTAAGTATTAAATCCTTGAAGGGCTTTTTCTTGCAACTTGATTTAAAGCATACTAAGAATTCTATTACGTGACAAAGTTCATGCTCAAAAACCAGCATTAAACTGTCTAACATACTTCCTGCTTCAATTCCACCAACATACTTTGTTCTGTCTACTTTATTGAAATTCATCAAGTGATTTAAAGATATTTTAACTTCAAATTCTATATCTTTTGGCACAATCTTATCAATGTTTTTCTTGGTTCTGGTGTTTCCTGCCGCTCTCGTCAGCTGTTTTGACAACTTAAATATGATTATACCCTTGAAATTTTTCTTAAACCAATTATTAAGAAAAACTTCATCATACAGCTCATACAATATATATAAATCCTTTTCGGAAATTTTATTAAAGTTCTCTGTTTTTATATTTGCAGACTTTTCAAATAATTTTAATTTAATAAAAGCTCTTTTTTGTTCTATTGTTTTTAAATCATATTTTATATTTATCATCATTCCTCCGTAATATAAAGCATTTATTATTATAACACATAAAGTGTATTAAAAAAGGTTTAATAAATTTATTAATCATAAAATCTAACAAAATATCATTGTTAAGTAAAACCCATTATGATATAATTTTATCATTACATAAGGAGGAACATTATGGTAACACTTGATACATTTAAAAGAGGTTTCACCAACGGTATTAAGACTTTGCTTGATTTATCAAAGTTATTGGTACCTGTTTATTTATTAGTGCAGCTTCTTTCAATTTCTGGACTTTTAAATAAAATAGCTGTTATATTTGAACCAGTTATGTCTTTATTTGGTCTTCCAGGGGAATCTTCTATAGTTTTAATTTTTGGATGGTTTTCAGGCAACTATGCTGCCTTGGGAGCTATGGCTGCCGTTAGTCTTACCGGTATACAAATAACTACTATAGCAATTATGCTTACTATCGCTCATAATTTAATTACCGAAGGGGCTGTGGTTAAAAAATTAGGCGTTAGTACATTTGCAAGCGTTTCATTAAGACTTGTTTTTTCATTTATTATGGGATTTTTATTTTATAAAATATATGGGTGATTGATATGGATATAGTTTTAAATATAATAACAGATTTAGCTTCATTTATTTGGAGCATTGCAAAAATTTTAATACCTATTATGATAGTTATTGAAATATTTAAAGATACAAAATTAATAGATAAATTATCTGATGCCTTTAAGCCTATTTCAAGGTTTTTAACTATTAGTGAAAAATCAGGAATATCGCTGGTGTTTGGAATAATTTTCGGATTAACAATTGGAGCAGGAGCGATTATTCAAAGTGTCAAAGATTATGATATAGATAAAAGAAGTATTTTCTTGGTAACAATGTTTTTGTCTATGTTCCATGCGGTTATTGAAGATACAGTAATATACTCTGCTGTTGGAGCCAATATATTTGTTATTTTAATAGCAAGAATTATTGCTGCTGTCAGCATTACATTAATTTTATCTAGTTTTGTTAAAAAGAATGAAATTGAAGACAATAAAGTTTAATAGCAATGAAAAGGATGGGAAATAACTATTTCGCATCCTTTTATACTATATGAAGGTAAATTATAAATATTTGCTGCCCTCTTTTACGCTTAACTTTGATAATTCGTTATTATTTATAAACTCTTTCACCCATTGTTTATTTGTCTTTGAATATTCTCTAAGAGCCCATCCTATTGCCTTATTAATAAAAAACTCTGATGTACTTGAATTATTAATAATGGCTTTAGCTAAAAATTCAGTATCTGTCTTTTCTTTATAATTTAATTGAAATAATATAGATACTCTTTTTACCCAAATATTTTCGTTAAAAATCCACTTATCTACTACTTTTTCTTTAGAATCAGTATATTCTAAACAAATAGACCCTACAATTGGACTAATGGAATCTACTGTATCCCACCATGATTTAAGAGTAATTAAATTTTTAATTCTTTTCATATCATCTATAGTAAACAGCTTTTTCACTGCATTCATATAAGATATTGCTAAATACTGAAATTCTCTTTCTGGCAAATCAAAGCATTTATGAATAAAATTCCAATCAACTTCAGTATCTTTTTTTCTTTCTTTCATAAATTCCTTATAAAGCTCTTTTCTTTCTGGAGTTTTAATTCCTAAAAAAGGAAACTTATTTTTCATATATTTAGCCATAGGAATAGATAATTCTTCATTTCTGTTTTTATAAAATAAATCTATTATATCATTATTATCCATCTAGTCCCTCCTTGTATTTTAAATAATAAATTTCTATCCATGGGGTTTTTATTTATCTCATCATTATTGCATTTACAGCTCCAAATACAACACCTGCTATAGGCCATATAACCCAAGATATATACCATTTACCTGTTATAAAACTATAGCCCAGATATACAGCAACTACTAAAGCCCAATATACTTGTGAAACTACCTTTAGATTTTTGTTTGACTTCTTTTCTATGGCATATTCTTCTATTTGCAAAAGCACTTTGCATGCTTCCAATGACCTGCTTTTATTAATAATATTGTAAGTAGCAAATGCAACAATTGCTAAAGTTACTGCAACTGCTAATATGGGAAGCCCCTCATTCTTTGTTAATAGTGAAATCATAATAATAGGCAGTGCACTTAATATATAGCTTACTACTGATAAGCTAACGGCTGCTCTATAAGTTGGCTCTTCCTGTTTTTGAATGTTAATAACCATTTGCTCGGTTTTATAGTCCAAACTAAAAGGATTTTCCTGCAAATATTCATATTTTTCTAATTTACCTGTAAATCTAATAAAGTATGATACTCCTAATGCTACACAACCAAATAGAACAAAGAGTCCAATGGCAACAACTGTGTCTTCTCTAAAAAATATAAATTTACTTTCTTGCAATCCAAGTAATATTAATAAAATTACAGGAGACATTATGCATAACCATACACCCATTGCTGTTTTTGGTGCAGTAAACCTTGATTCTTCTATATACTCCATTGCCTTCTCATAAGATACTAAAGGATATTCTGCCTTATGTTCAAAGGCATCTTTAATTCCCAAAGCATCCGCTAGTTCTTCTAAATTTCCAAATTCTGATATTACAATTCCTATTGCTTCGTTTTCTGTTTTACCGCTATTTCTCAACTCTTGATATTTATCTTCCATCATGATTAGAAGTTCTTCTTTTGCTCTTTTAACATCTTCAGTTTGAGGCAGTCCTAAAAACATGTTTTCAAGATAAATTCTAATTGTATTCATGATCAATTCTCCTTTTCAATAAATTTTTC
>JAQVWY010000117.1 GCA_028709465.1 Tissierellia bacterium
TTAGGACAGCTGGCATTTGACTGGGCTTAAGAGATGGGGGTCGCTTTTAAAAAACAAGAAATATACCCCTTCTATGGGGTTAGAATAAGATATTTGAGTAAATTTTGATTTTAGTCGGACAATAGTGTAAAAAAGTAATGGTTTTCTGTAATGTGGAAAACGACTATATTCCATTAGTGATTAAAGGTGTTGTTAATTAAACTATAAAGGAGAAAGGCGGAAAATTGTCAGCCACACAAAGCACAGACAATCCACTCCGCCCCGGCTCCTTTTCTAAAAAGAAAGGAGGTAATACAAAAGTAGGAATTAAAATTTGATTATAGGGATGTCTAATCCTTGCCGATGAAATGATACAGGCGGCTTTAAGTATTATTATTTTAATATCATTATTTAATTAAAAATTGAAACATGAAAAAGAAAAATTTTGGAGGTTTTGTTGTTGTGATTTTAGCGATTGTGGCAGCGTTTAATGTGAGTTTAAATACTCCAAATTCAGAACTTCCTTTTATAAGCATGGCTAATATAGAAGCGTTGGCTAGATATGAATTGCCGGAAGTAGTAATAGAATGTAGTCCTTATGGTTCTGGGAAATGTTATTATGTAGAAGTAGAAGAAGGATTGTTTGGAGTGTGCCGATTCCACTGTGAGTATAGTGGTAAACCTAATCACAATTGTAATTCATGTTGGGTTGACTTCATCAATTTTTGCTCCGCCGTTGGTACATCTTGTGGATAATTAATTATGTCTGTAGTGTATATGCACTACAGACATAAAATATCAATTAATATTTTTTGATTCATTAAAACAGATAACAATGAAAAAATATGAAATATTTATATCAATTTCAATACTATTATTGATGAATATTTTTATTTCTTGTGATTTAAAAAACACAAATACCTCCAATAAAAAAGAATCTATACCTATTGATTTAAATCGGAACGATCAGATTTCTATTTTTGATGTTTTTTCCGGAATAGAAATTATTCCTTTAGAAACAAACGAAAATTCCTTGTTAACTTTTTTAATAGGCGAGCCGGATAAAATTGTAAAATACAATGATAATTTTTATTTCTTGGATAAACCGCAGGACGCCATTATCATATTTAATTCAGAAGGAAAATTTCAAAGAAAAATTAGTCAAAAAGGACAGGGACCGAATGAATATATTTCAATAGGTGATTTTAATATTAATCGTTTTACTGGCAATTTAGAGATATTATCACCGGAAGGAAGATATGTAAATATCTACGGTTCAGATAATATTTTTATTAGAAGGATAAAACTTCCCCGCGACCTTCCTGTTGTTCATCAATTTCACCTTTTAATTCCTGATATATATGTGTTTGCTTCTTATGCCAGCGATTTTAAAATATTTTTTTATTCTGTAAAAGACAACAAAATAATAGAAGGAGATTATAATCTACCTGAATGGTTTAATCACAAGACCACTTTCGCTCCGGCATCCCGTAATCCGTTTTATTTATATAATGATACTGTATGTTTTAACCAAATTTATAATGGTGATGTATTTACATTATCTCCTATTGATTATGATCTTTTACCCCGATATAGTTGGGATTTTGGAGTAAACAATTTCGATCCTTCTATACTCCCTGAAGATGAGACTTTTGATTATTACTTAGAATTACTTAAAAAGATTAGTATCAATTATGCTATTCTTTTCCAGATATACCAAGAAAATGACGAATATTATTTCACAAGGTTTAAATTCAAGAACAGATATAAACATTTAATTCTAAATAAAAACACACATGAATATTTATTATTCGAACGATTTAAGGAAGGGGGACAATGCCTTCCTCAGTGGATCGACGAGGATGCTATTTATACTTTCGTATCACCTGGTTTTCTACATCATATCATAGACCCATCTTTTCTAAATGAAGAAAATCAATATAAATATTCTCAAATTAAAGAAGACGATAATCCTGTAATTATTAAATATATATTCAAATGAAAAAGCATTTTTACAAACTATTTTTAAGTAGTATTATCCTCGTAATACTTATAATATCTGGTATTACATTAAAAATATTATTAGAAGGAGATAAATGTGAAGACAATAAAGAAGTAGAATCATTGAAGTCAGAAAAACTTCTTTCAAACTTTTATATTAAGCAGACTATTCAAGAATCGGTTATTAATGATAATTTGTATATAGATATTTTGGAAAAAGACGCTTTTGCCCATTACAACAAAGACAAACCTCTGTTAGTATTTAGATATTCAGCTCTTAATTGTAATGAATGTGTTGAATTTGGATTTAAAAAAATAGAAGAGTTTTTCGATGACTATAAAAAGAATTCTAATTTGCTATTCGTCTTATCAGACCATATTTCAGAAAAGGAAACTCAAAATAATAATATAAATTTGAAAAAAGAAAAATTAGGACTTCCTTTTGAAAACAGCAATCAACCATTCTATTTTCTATTATTTGATAATCAGGTAAGGCATGTTTTTATACCAGATAAAAATTATCCAGAATATACGGATACATATTTATCTGAAATAAAGAGAAGATATTTTTCAAATAAATAATAGAATCTTAATGACAAATCTTTTTATTACCAATTCAACTGTTGATTTAGCAGTAGTAGCATTTAACGTGAATTTAAATGAGAAAAGTGAAGAAATGCCATTTCTCAATTTACAAAATATCTCAATGGTTGTCATAACAGGACATTTCCTTATTTAAACTTGTAAGCCATGAAGCTGTTTATCAGGAAATTATTAACATATATCAGCTATCTTGTATTGGCTATACTTTTGGCTGTTATTCTGCGTGTGTTTTTTATAGCTTCATTCAAAATACCGTCCCAGTCTATGTCTCCTGCTATTGAGGCGGGAGACTATATCCTGGTCAACAAAATGGTTCCGGGAGCTCGTATTATTACGGATTGTAATTTTATAAAGGATGGAACACGCCCTGATATTTGGCGATCACCCGGTTTTCAGGAGATTGAACGCAACGATGTGCTTGTCTTCAACTATCCCTATAGAAAAAGTAACAAACTACATCCGGATATGAACACATATTATGTAAAACGATGTGTAGCCCTTCCGGGAGATACGTTTTATATAAAAAATGGTTTTTATAAGGTTAACTCGTTACCTGATACATTAGGAAATATTGAAAATCAACAAAAGTTTCTTGAAGTGGATGAAAAGCAAATATCCAAAAAAGTATTTCAATGTATGCCAAAACGAAATGAAAACTACTATTGGACGGTGCGGAATTTCGGTCCTTTTTATGTCCCTGCAAAAAATGATTCTATTGCTATTGATGAAATAAATATCGTATTGTATAAAAAATTGATTGAATATGAAACCGGTGAAAAAGTAAAAGTGAAAGAGGGAAAAATATATCTCAATAATAAAGCTCTTTCAGGATACAGGTTCAGTATGAATTATTACTTCATGACTGGCGACAATGTTGCTGATTCTGGAGATTCCCGTTATTGGGGGGTATTGCCGGAAGATCATATAATAGGAAAAGCAGTTTTAGTCTGGAAATCGGAAAATCCGGAATCAGGAGAATTCAATTGGAAAAGATTTTTTAAATCAATAAAATGAAAACTAGACAATTAAAGACATATTTAAATTATTTACTCCTACTGCCTTTTTTGTTGCTTTTATCCACCGCATTTGTGATTGATGATGATCTTTCGATTGGGGTTGTGAGTGGCAAATACTTTTGGTTTTTTCTTTCGATGGGAATAACCTCTATCTCTGTTTTTCTTTCTTACTTAGTGACTAAAAATCCGATAAAAATTACTACCTCCGATATATTATTCTCATTATTTGCATTAAGCGGAATAATCTCATCTTATTCTAATACCCATACAGTTAATACCCGTTTTATATTATTCGTATTATTATTCATCCTTTATTTCTATTTCAGAATTATTTTATCGCAACATAAAAATAATATTAGTATCCTTATTCAAGTTCTTATTATTACAGGACTCATAGAGGCAATTTGGGGTCTTCAACAATTATATGGTTTTTCAGATTCTCAACATAATTTGTTTAACCTTACAGGCTCTTTCTTCAATCCGGGTCCTTATGGCGGTTATTTAGCAGTAATAGCGCCAATAACAGTTTACTACTTATTGAAAGAATATAAAATACTGAATAAAAAATTTAATAAATCATTTATTCCTTCTTACCTGCGTTTATCAATTTCAGCAGCAACTTTGTTTTCTATATTATTAGTATTGCCTGCTACTATGAGCAGAGCTTCTTGGATAGCTGCTATTGGAGGCTGTTCATTAGTTTGTATTGGATTTCTGCTAAATACAAATTGGATAATAAATACGTGGAAAAATAATCGGAAGAAAATAGTATATATATCATCTATCTTCATTATCATTATGGTAATAGGAGGACTATATATATACCAGCTTAAAAAGGATTCTGCTGATGGTCGAGTACTGATGTGGAAAGTTTCATTATCCATAATTCCGGATCATTTGACAGGAGTTGGATTAGGAAATTTTGCAGGAGCTTATGCAGACGGGCAAGCATCATACTTCGAATCGGGAAAAGGTACAGAGCAAGATGAATATGTCGCAGGAGGTCCGGAGTATGCCTTCAATGAATATTTGCAGCTTTGTGTTGAGTTAGGGATTATCCCTTTTCTATTGTTCTTCGCAGGTGTTGTAAGTGTTTTTGTGTTATGTGTTAAGAATAAGCGTATTGAAATAGCAGGGAGTTTAGTGGCATTATTAATATTTGCATGTATGTCCTATCCATTCAATATCCTTCCTTTTCTTATAGTCCTTGTCTTTCTTTTTGCATCTTCATCCGTTTATCCATCTTGGGAGAGAACAACCACTAAAAAAGGTTATTTAGGGACGTGGTTTATTACTATCCTATCTTTTGTAATACTTTTTTTCTGTTTAAAAAACAGGTATCCTACCTATGAGGCATATAAAACATGGAAAAATGCGAAAATCCTATACAGCATGGATTTATATAAAGAGACAGTAAAAGAGTATAGGGAATTAGAACTTTATCTTAACGACCAAACAAATTTCATGTTTGAATATGCTCATGCATTATCAAAGATTGAGGAATATGAAACGAGTAATAAAGTTATTTATAATTCAATAAAAATCAGTGCTGATCCAATGTTTTATAATATCATGGGGAATAATTATCAAGCATTGCATAAATATGATTCTGCAGAAATCTGTCTAAAAAAAGCTGCGAGCATAATCCCTAACAGGCTCTATCCCTATTATTTGCTGGCAAATATGTATTTAGAATCAGGGGATACAATAAGGGCTGTAGAAATGGCTGGGATTGTACTGACTAAAGAGCCGAAAATGCATTCAATCGCAGTTGAAGAAATGAGAGAAGAAATGAAAAAAATAGTAAATAAAGATATAGAACCATGAAAAAAATTATTGTATTAATCGGTATTGTATTGGTAGCATGCGGATGTAGTTCTTCTCCCAAAAGCGAATCCGAAGAATTAGAAGATGAATTCACTGAAGCTACTGACGAGGTGACGAATGTAAGAGCTGTACCGTAACCATTCCTTTAGATTTGCGTGGTCTTTTTAGACTAAGATAAACCCTAACTTTGTTGTTAAAACAAGTTAACTAAGAGAAGAGGTGAACTAGGTAACCATTTAGAGTTATCCTCTTCAGGCCGAAAAAGTCCTCTTCTCTTTTCAGTTGAAACGCACCAAGTAGAATTTTAAGTTTTCAGACTTATTAAAGGAAGTAGTTGTTTCAACCTATAGTTAACACTAAACACAAAATTATGGAAAAGAAATGGTATGTAGGCATCGACATCTCAAAATCAACATTAGATGTAGCGATTTTTGATCTCTTGAATGATTGCAATGAAGATAACCATCTACGGATTCCCAACACCGATGAAGGATTCAAATTGCTTGTAAAATGGTTTGAGAGAAAGTCATTGGCTTTAACGGATCTTCTTATCTGTATGGAACATACTGGCATTTATAGCTATCTGATTCGTGTTTTCTTTGAAAAGAAGTGCGTAATGTATAGTATGCAATCTCCATTGGAGATTAAACGATCTTTAGGCATTACCAGAGGAAAGAATGATAAAATTGATGCATTTAGGATTGCCAAGTATTGTTACATTCATCGCGACTTTATTAAACCTAGTAAAATGCCTTCAGAAGTACTATTGAAGTTACAGCGTCTTTCATCTGAGAAAAAAAGATACATAAAACAACTGGTTGGTTATAGGCAAAGTCTCTCTGAGAAAAGTGAATATGAATCAATTTCAACAGTGGACAGAACCAACAAAATGATGAAAGAAACAGAATCAATAATCCATGAAATTGAAAAAGAAATGGAGGAGCTGATATGTTCGGATATGTCTATCAAGAAAAATTATGACCTCCTTTTATCAATTGTTGGAATAGGAATGGTTAATGCCATCACCACTATTGTAAATACTGAAAACTTCACATCCTTTCAAAATGCCAGGCAATATGCTTGTTATGTCAGTGTTGCACCTTTTGAACATTCCTCTGGGAGCAGTATTCATGGACAAACCAGAGTCTCGAAAAATGGAGACAGGCAGGCCAAAGCTGATCTAAGTCAGGCTGCAAAATCTGCAGCCACCTGGGATAAAGAGATGAAGCGGTACTTTGAACGTAAAAAAGAGCAAGGAAAGCCATATGGCAAAATAATGAATGCCATAAAATTCAAATTGATTGAGCGTATGTTTGCTGTCATTAATCGAGGGACGCCCTTTGTCCGATTACAAACCTATGCATAACTTACTCCTAAAAATTG
>JAQVWY010000118.1 GCA_028709465.1 Tissierellia bacterium
ACTAATGCCGATCCCTAATACTATCCAAAATAAAGGAGCAACTGATGTTATACTGTCATTAAATATGCCTGCTGATAAATATTCAATTATAGATAACAAGCAAGCACCGCCAATTATTTCTTCTGGTGCATTGAATGCTGCTTTACTATATAATTTTAAACTTACAAACAAATAAATAACCACTAAAACCAACAATGAAACGAGTGAAATTACACCAGTATTTATTCCTGTTTGTAAATACATATTATGTGGTTTATCAACTACTATATTAGCATCAAAATCTATAAGATTAAGTTTCCTAATAAAATCATCCTGATTAAATACTATTGGAAAATTATCAGGACCTGAACCAATTAATACATAATTTTTTAACATAGGGATTGTTGTTCCCCATTCATATCCTCTGTTAGAACCTAATGTTTCTAATCCACGTAATGGTTCAAAGAAAGGTGATGATTTTGGTTCTGTTAATCTGCCCCCAGAACCTATTATTTTAATACCATCTTGAGTGATATAAAACTTAATTAATTTGCCATAGGCATTTACTAAAAGACCTGGATATTTATCTGCCATTGTAATGGAATATCCTGAATACCTTTCATCATTTATTGAAATTTGGTTGCCTTTTGTAGTTATTATCATTTCGTTATTATTTTCATCCAAGAAAAACAGTCTATCCTTATCTACTTTAAAATTCAATGTTTCTTTATTAGTTTTAATAGAAAATGTATCTTTCCCTAGTACTATATCTTCAAATTTAAGAGTATTTTCATTTTGTTCTTTTATTGCTTCTAATTGATTTAAATTCAAGGTTTTAATTCTATTTAATATAGCTCCATCTGATAAAAAATTGAGTCCAAAAAACAATGCTATTAATACTGCAAATAATATTAATGAAGCTTTCCAATGTTTAATAATAAGTTTTCTAAATAAAATCACTGCAACTATTGCTGAAATAGTAACTCCTAAATATCCAGCCCTGGAATTGCATCCTATCCACAAGAAAATTGATAAAACAACTGTAATTCCTGTAATTACTCTTTGTTTAATATTTTTTGCACACATTAAAAATGCAACTGATAATGGTAACATCAATGTTGCAAAGCTTCCTACAAAGTTAGTGTTAAACAATGTTCCATAGATTGTTTTTGGTCCAAAGGAAAAGGAGAGATCTTCTACCTGTAAATTTGATGGTATTATTAAATTTTTTCCTAGGCTTGTCTGGAAAAAATCAAAACCAAAATATTGAGTTATGCCTATTATTCCTTCTACTATTATTAAAAATAAAAAAGCCTTTGCAAATAATGAAACATCTCTTTCACTGTTTACAAAATTAATAGTTAAAAATGTTAATAATACATAGCTTAATAGTACAAACATACCTTGATACATATCAACAAACCCCCAAAGAGCTATTGACTTATCTTTGGCAAATATTGTTGATAAAATTACGAATACTGCGTAAACAGATAAAGGTATGTAATATTGCTTTAAATTCTTAAATGGTAATTTTTTATCTTTATATAAAACAACATAAATTATTAAAGATATTGCTGTTAAAATCATTACCCATTTTGATTTCCAATAGCTGAAAAAGTCTAAATACTGCTGTTGGCCTGTCCAATATAAGGATTGAGTTGTACCTGCTAAATCAATGTATTTAGCATATACTACTAATGGTATAAATCCTGCTATTAATAATAATGGTATAAAATAATATACTGGTAACCTTTTATTTTCAAATTCAATTGTAATTGGTTTATTTACTTTATTTGCCTTATTTACTTTATTTTTGTTCACTTTTACCCCCAATATATCTCATAAATCAATTTATGTTGAGATTATTATACTACAGTATTTTACCACCTTATATTGTTTGATGCAATGCTTTTTTAATTTATGTTTCCCCAATTTACAATATTAGAATGTATTTAGAAATGCATTTTCATATTTATTATTAATAAATTGTAAATTATAAGAATTTTTTGATCGCCTTTTTCTTATTTAATTAAAGACCCCCAATAAATCTTTCACTATTAGGGGCCTTTATTAACCTTAGTAAATATTATTCTGATAATCTTTTTACGATGAATGTATACTTTGTATCTATATAATCTTTTCGTGATGTATCAGCCTTTGATACTGTTAATTCAATAGTATATTCACCTATTTCATCTAGATTAACACTGATTACCCCATCTTTAATAGCTGATGATGTAACTACTAAATCTGATGGTGAAGTAACCACAACATTTATTTCTGCTCCATCTGTTGTAATTGCAGTAATTGTAATTGCAGATGAAGTTGTAGTAAATATTGCTGACTCAGTAGTAATTGCAGAAGGTGTTGAAATAGCTGTGCTTGTTGTAGAATCTGCTATTGTAAAGCTAACAAGTATTGCTGCTTCTGTGGTAACACTTCCACTTCCACTTCCGCCACCTGAACCTCCTCCAGTTACTGGTGGTGTTTCAACAGCCTTATCTAATGCTCTGTCAATAGTTACTACTGCTTCTGCTCTAGATATAAATTTCAGTGGTCTAAAAGTATGATCTTCATAGCCAATCATGTATTTCTCATTAGCTACAGCGCCTACTCCACCTTTTGCCCATGATGCAATTTCGTTAACATCGTTAAATACGTTTGCGCCTGCAGCATTATTGCTTAATTCTTTTATTCTTGCAATAATAATTGCTGCCTCTTGTCTAGTAATTTTCTTTTCTGGTCTAGCTGTGTTATCTTCATATCCTACAATATAACCAGCTTTTACTGCTTTTTGTACCTCTTCGTAAAACCAATCATCAGAATCAATGTCATTGAAATCTAAATCAATTTTATCAGTGAATTCAAATGCATTGTTTACTACTGTCATAAACTCTGCTCTTGTAATTTGAGCGTCTGGTTTAAATGAACCATCTTCATATCCTTGTAACATATCATTATCAAACCATTCTTGAATGGTTTTTTCAGCCCAATGTCCAGAATAATCAGTTGTAGCTCCAAAAGCAAAAGTTGGTATCATTAATGTTAGTAACATAGTTAAAACTAGCATTAATGATATTCTTCTTTTAATCATTTCTTATCCTCCCTTTATTTATTTATATTATCAATTTATAATTGATGATATCGTAAATAAAAAAACACATCATTATGATATTCGAATTTTTATTGTCAAAAGTAAGGTAGATATGAAATTAATAAATATTTTTTCCAAAAAAATAATTCAGCTTGTTTATAATAGCTGAATTATTCATAACATGTAGCAACTACTGTTGTTTTTTACCTATCAAAGATTTAGACCTTTATTAATAAACTGTTTTAAATCTTCTGAATTTAATGGTTTGCTAAAATAGTACCCTTGAACAATGTTGCACCCAATACTTTTTAAAATTTCAACTTGGCTTTGTTCTTCTACGCCTTCTGCTATAACTTCTATGCCTAAACCTCGAGCAATATCAATCATATATTTTAAGATTAATTTATTCTTATCATCAAAGATATTATCAACAAAACTTTTATCAATTTTCATATAATCAAAGGTATCTGCATAATTTAAAATGTATTTTAATGAATTATACCCCGCTCCATAATCATCTAGTGATATTTTTATTCCGAAATCCTTTATCTTTTTTAATAATTTAAAAACCTTTTCTTCATCTTCAATAATAATCCTTTCTGTCAATTCAAATTCTACTAAATCTGGATCTATATCATAAAGTTTTATTTTATCTTTTGCATATAAAAAAAACGTTTCATCAATTAAATCCATTGAAGAAAGATTAACAGAAATTTTGATTTTTAGATCGTTTTCCTTGAAATTCTTTAACTCCTGAATAGCATAATTTAACACCCATTTAGATACATCTTTAATAAAACCTGCATCTTCTGCCATTTTTATAAATTGTTCTATGGATAAGTCTTTTTCAGACAATTTATTTAATCTTAAAAGAGCCTCAACTCCTATAACTTCATTTGTTGTTATGTTTATCTTTGGTTGATATACTAATGAAAATTCATTATTTTTCAAAGCATCATAAAGTGTAATTAAGGTATTATAATAGTTGTTATCTTCTTTAAATAAGTCATGATTATAAATTACTATATCATTTTGAGTTTTATTAGCTTGATCCATAACCTTTTCTATTTTTAAAAAAATATCTTTAATATTATTACAATGTAAAGGATATTGTAATATACCCGATTTTAATATAGTTGAAATAGGTAATTCTTTGATGATAATTGGTTCTTTTGTAATAGTCAAAAAATCACTAGAATAATAATATGATTCATCCTTATTATAATTTGGTAAAATTACGAGAAACTTATTATAGTTTATCAAATATATCTGAAATGGGCGAAAAAAATCATGGGCCATTTTCAATAATTCAATGAAAGATTCTTGTCCTGTTTCGTAATCTATATATTTACTTATCATTTCTAAATTTTTATATTCAAATATAACTATAGAAAAATTATTATGATTATTTTGTGTAATCATATTAGTCAAATCTTCTCTTAATTTATTAGTATTTGGATAACCAGTATTAATATCTTCAAAAGCTTTTCTTTTATCAATTTCGTTTGTCTTCCTTATATGAGAAACTAATAATCCAAAAACAATTGCTATGATAATAAACATTATTATTCTAAAAATCCAATTACTTGGATTTTGATTTAAATGTTGTTCAAGAATTGATGGCATAAAAGGTCCCACCGCAATGCCAACTGCAATAGAGGTGATAATTCCAACTGTTGTATTGAATAAAAACACTGAAAGAAATATTGGAATATACGACAAGTGCATTAAAGAGCTTATATAGCCTCCTGTAATGTAAATCATTGAGTAAATAATAATTATTAAAATAATTAAAATTGTACCCCAAAATATATTATATGATAAATTATGTTTTGTATATGTGCCAAGATTATTAATTACCTTGTTAATCATATTTCTTCTCCAAATACTGTTTTAGTATTTTGTAGTAAATAAAAAATAAAAAGCTTTGCAATAAACAAAGCTACTGAAAACTAATTATTTGCGTATTATCATTCAGTACACTTCAACAAACAAAGATTATTAATAACATTATATCCAGTTACAATTTACAATTTATAATTTAACTTTTTATATAATAGCATAAAATATATGTTTTGTCAAAAATTGTCGGAAGTTTACTTAATAAAAAGAGGACATAATTTAATTTAATATCCTCTTTTATTATTTATTACTAATGATAATTATACTGATAATAATACTTATTATTTTTATTAACAGGTACTTTATTAAGAATTGTACCTATAATATTCGCATTAACATGCTTTAAGCTTGCAACTGATTTCCTAGCAATTTCTTTTTCTGTTTCTCCATGGGCAATTGTCAAAATAACAGCATCAGCATAAGTAGCAATGGTTATAGGATCACTAACTAATGCAATAGGCGGCGTATCCAATAAAATATAATCGAAATATTTTGATAGTTCCTTGATCAGCTCTTTTATCGCTTTTGAATTAATAATTTCAAATGGATTAGTTGGTATTTTGCCAGTTGTAATTACCTCTAAATTTTTATCAATATTATGTACATAATTATTAAAATCATCTTTGTTCATTAATAAATCTACTAATCCCACATTATTAGAAATGTTGTATTTCCTATGAACAGCAGGTTTTCTCAAGTCTAAATCTAATATTAGCATTTTTTTGTTGGCATCTGCCATAACGTGTGCTAGATTACAAACTGTAGTCGTTTTTCCCTCACTAGCTAAAGAGCTTGTCAACATTATTGTTTTAATATTCTTATCAATGTTTGCATATTCAATATTAGCTGCTATCTTTCTATATGATTCTGCTATAGTTGAATTTTTATGATCCTTGAAATTAAACTTTTCCATCTGTACCCCCAAACTTAAATAGAAATTATGGTACAAAAAAAACCGCATAAAAAATAAAATAATAATAATTTTTAGCGGTCGAACGGTCATAGTTAATCAACTTTAGACTTCAGACTTTGCGTCCTATTTTTTCAAATAGTTTGCCTTTTTCAATTATTTAATAAAACATTGTTAATCACAATTTATTAATTAAAAATATATTTTAATTATATCATTTATTAGTTCGTTTGCAATAAAAATATTTATATTCTTAACCCTTGATTCAGAAAGACAAATATAAACATAATTACTATTTAAATACCTCTAATATATTTTTTTAATTATAATATAAACTTAAATAATAGGATTTTTTTAATTCTTTTTCATTGTAATAAGCTTCTTTTAAAGTTTTAATTATTTCTTTATCACCATTTAATTCTTTTAGCTTTTTTTCTAAGTTTTTAAGCAGCTCTTCAACCTCTTTATCGCATTTTTGTTCTAAATTTGCTACATAATTTATATTTTTTGAAATAATATCTTTTTTACTGTTTTTATTTTGTTTTTCTTTTGGTAGCTTTGAATATTCTTCAACAACATTTCTCTCCAATTCACCAAGTTTAGATACATATTTAGCTTTGAGAGCATACATTTTGCTAACACTATCCCCTATGACCTTATCAATTGCTTGAGAATCAACAATAGGAGTTATGTCCTCTTTAGGAGTTAAATACTCATCTTCTTTCATCACATCTAGAGGCAAGTTGTACTTTTCTGAAATATCTTCAAATGTAATTTCGCCTTTAAAAAGTTTTTCTTCATCCTCTGCTGTCAAATCATTTATTGGAGTATTTGTATATTTTTCTACTTTAGTTTTGATATCCTGCCTTTTTTCATCAAGCTGTAAAGCAATTTCTTCGGAAGTATATCTAGTTCCCTT
>JAQVWY010000119.1 GCA_028709465.1 Tissierellia bacterium
ACAATAAAACACACTACAATATTTACCTAATATTCTTCTAATCCTTTGATTTCAACCTATTCCTTCTCTATCAATACTACCGTCTCCACATGCGGAGTTTGCGGAAACATGTCAACGCATTGGACTTTTGTTACTTTATAACCATTATCCAGAAAAACTGGCAGATCTTTTTCTAGAGATGTTGGTTTGCAGGAAATGTAGATGAACGTTTCTGGTTTATAGTTTATTATTTTCTGAATTGCTTTTGGATGGATTCCTTCTCTTGGAGGATCTAATACTATGATGTCTGGCTTATCGCTTAATTCATCTATTTTTTCTAGTACATCTCCAGCAATAAATGTACAGTTATTTAAATTATTTAATTTGGCATTTTCGTTGGCTTTTTCTACTGCTTCTTCAACTATTTCTATTCCTATTACTTTTTTAGCTGTTGGTGCTAATATTTGACCAATTGTTCCAGTTCCTGAATATAAGTCAAATAAAACTTTATCTTTAGTACCGCCAATGAAGTCTCTTACTATTGAATATAGTTTTTCGGCTCCTAATGAGTTTGTTTGAAAGAATGAAAATGATGAAATGTTGAATTTTAGGCATAATAATTCTTCAACTATTTTATCTTCACCGTATAATATTTCCATTTCATCTGCTCTTGCTACATCAGCTACTCCGTCATATATTGAATGAGCTATGCATTTTACAGTACCATTTAAATCTAAATTTAATATTAGGTCCACAAATTCCTTGTCATTTAAATTTTCTTGAGAAGTAGTGATTAAATTTATGAGTATTTCTTCTGTTTTAACTGTTTTTCTTACAAGTAAATACCTTAAAAATCCAGTTTTCGAGTTTTTGTGATAATAAGTTTGACTATTTCCCTGGAAATAGGCTAATATTCTACATAAAACCTTTCTGAAGTCTTCATCAACTATTTTACAATTATCTGTATTTATTATACTCATAAAACTGTTGCGCTTATGCATTCCAAGGGATAGAGGTCCATCCTTGACCTCATCGCCAAAAGAAAACTCCATTTTATTTCTATATTCAAATCGTTTAGGACTTTCCACAATTGGCAGAAATTCATAAGATTCTGTCAAAACATTGTCTAATATTGATTTAACTTGAGAAGATTTAATCTCTAACTGTTTTTCATATGGAACATTTTGATATGAGCATCCACCACAATCAGGGAAATGCTTACAATCAGATTCAACTTCAAACTTTGCTTTTTCCAATACTTCTAATACCTTTGCTTCTATAACATCATTCCTTTTTTTTGAAATCCTTGCTTGAACCTTTTGTCCAGGCAATGCTCCTTTAATTATTATATCAGTTCCTTCATATGTTGCTCTACCCTTATTAGGGAATTCTATACTATTTATATTAACTTCTATTATATCGCCTTTTTTCATCATAACTCCTATTTATATTTCTACTTCAAACGGTGCATTAGTCACATCTTCAATTATCATTGACTCTTCTCCGCCTGTTTCTTTTTCCATTTTCTTTAAACTCATTTTAACATATTTAGCATATCCTTGTGCTGCAACAGTGCCATCTTCAAGTATAATCTCTCCAGTACCTTCAAATAACAATCTTGAATTTCTAGTTATCCTTGCCACTGCTCTAATTGGTTTATTAAATGGAACAGGTTTTTTATATTTGATATTAAGTTCTGCAGTAACTCCCCAAGCATTAGGATCACTAATCATAATTGCCCTACCAATTATTTCATCAAGGATTGCTGAAATTACGCCTCCATGCATCCTATCTGGATAACTTTGATGAATTTCATTTGGATAAGATATAGACATTAACTCTCCGTTTTCCAATTCATAAAACTTAGTATTTAATGAACCTTCATTTTCTATACCACAAACAAAACAATTTTTACTTACATGCTGTTTTTTGTTTATTTTATATTTCATATAATACACCTACTCTTCTAATTATCTATTTTAATATTGTATAATATATTATAATAATTTTAAAGCAATTATTTTTTAATTTAAGCATCGATGAAACTGATTGCAGTTTCAACACAACGCTTTAATGAGGTGGGTAAAATAACTATCCACCTTTAGTTATTAGGAACCCTGCTGTTTAAGGAAGAGGGGGATATCTTAACCTCGTAATATTTTAAAAAGACATAAAACAATTTAGCTTTATGTCTTAAATTCCAATTATTAAATTACTTCTTTAATAATTATACTTCATATTACCACATAATCTGCTTTCAATTTCAGATTCTGAAAAAATACAGCTTAAATATTTTTCAACTTCCATAGCTGTTTCGATATTTATTACATCATCAGCGATTTTATCCATTTCCTTTTTATTTAAATCTCTGATTATATATCTTGCTCTTAAAATAGATGGGGAATTCATACTAAATTCATCTAATCCCATACCAACGAAAACAGGAATTAATTTGGGATCTCCTGCAGCCTCACCGCACATTCCTACCCAGATACCTGCATTATGAGCATTTGTAATAATGCTTTTTATTAACCTAAGCAATGCAGGATGATATTGGCTGTACAAATGAGCTAATTTTGAATTCATTCTATCAACTGCCATTGTATATTGTATTAAATCATTTGTTCCTATACTAAAAAAGTCAACTTCTTTAGCTAATATATCTGATATTATTGCCGCTGATGGTATTTCAATCATTATACCTATTTCAATATTATCCTTAAAAGGTATTTTCTTTTGTCTTAATTCATCTTTAGCCTGTTCGTAAATTTTCTTAGCATCTTTAAGCTCTTGAACAGTAGAAATCATTGGAAACATAATTTTAGCATTACCATAAACACTTGCCCTTAATATTGCCTTAAGCTGAGTTTTAAACATATCAGTATCTACAAGACAAACACGAATTGCTCTATATCCTAAAAACGGATTCATCTCTTTTGGTATATCCATATATGAAACTTCTTTATCTCCGCCAATATCCATGGTTCTTATGATTACTGGCTTTTCCTTCATTTTTACCAATACTTCTTTATACTCATTAAACTGTTCTTCTTCAGTAGGTTGGCAGTTTCTGTTCATAAATAAAAATTCACTTCTAAATAAACCAATTCCCTCCGCATCATTTTCTAAAGCAGAATCTACATCTCTAGGAGAACTAATATTAGAAGACAAACTCACTGTGAACCCATCTTTTGTTACAGTTGGAAGGCCAATTTGTTTTTTAAGTTGCTTAATAATATTTAATTCTTTTTTTCTTTTATTTGAATAGTATTGTTTTTGTTTTTCACTAGGATTAATTATTACCTTGCCAGATTTTCCGTCACAAATTATAATGTCATCACTTTTAACATTATCTACAATTCCCTCTAATCCAACGACTGTGGGAATACCAAGAATCCTCGCCATTATAGCAGCATGAGAAGTTTTTCCTCCTATTTCAGTTATCATAGCTGAAACTTTCGTTCTATCCAGCTGTGCCGTATCAGAAGGAGTCAAATCTTTTACAACTAATACAGAATCCTTCTCCATTTTGGAGAAATCAATTGTATTAATCCCCATTAATTCACTTAATACTCTATTCATAATATCTTTAACATCATCTGCTCGTTCCCTTAAATATTCATCATTAATGCTTTCAAACATTTTAATATAAGAAATAGCTATTTCATTTACTGCAAATTCTGCGTTTACTTTTTCATTTTTTATTTTTGTTTCAACATCTGAAATAAACACTTCATCTTCAAGTATCATTTCATGGGATTTAAAAATCATCGCTTCTTTTTCGCCAATATTATTAAGAGTTTTTATATATAATTCTTCTGTTTCTTTTTTACAATTTTCCAATGCATTGTGAAATCTTCTCACTTCATTATCTGTATCATCAGTTTGATTAACGCTTATATTTACAACTTTTTTTTCTATTATAAAGGCTTTACCTATACCAATGCCTTGAGATACACCTAAACCTTTCACAAATTCACAACCTTTCAGCTAACAATCAAATATTGATATGATAGTATTATATGTATTATTTATCTTTTACTATGTTTTTCTTAAGTATTTTAGTAATTTAAACAGTATTATGTGAATGAAAAAAGTGTGTTCATGAATGATAAACTTAAAGAAATTAATAAGAATTTATTAATGTTAAAAGATATGGGAGTAAAAATTATATTAACTCTATTTTGATATTATAGTACCTAATCAGATGTCTTGTCAATGAGAAATATTGAAATATCAACAAAATTTTTGGTAATGTTTTCATTCTTGAAATTAAAAGTGCGGTCATAAACCGCACCTAAATTATTTTAGTTAATTTTTTCTAATTTCATTCCTGTATCAATACCATTTAAATTATGAACTTCCATAGAATCATCTTTACGCTTCTCAATGAATTGTGCTAATGTTTCACTTTTTATAAAGTTCATGAACATTTTTACAGCATTATCTATTTCATTATTTCCATCATAGAAAATTTTGATATTATCCATCATTTCATATCCATTATTTTTTCTCATTTGTTGAACTTTTGATATAAATTCTCTTGCATATCCTTCATTTATCAATTCTTCAGTAAGGTTTGTATCTATTATTGTAAATAAATTATTGTCAGTAGATACATTATAACCTTCCTTTGCAGATATACGAATATCTAGAATCTCTTCATCTAGTTCTACTTTCTGACCATTAACTTCAATATCATATTTTCCACCTGATTGTACTGCATTAATTATTTCCATTGCATTCGCTTGAGCTAATGCTGCTGCAAACGCCTTAACATTTTTACCTAGTTTAGGTCCAGCAAGCTTAAAGTTTGGCTTTAATGAATAATCCATAAATTCACTTAAATCATGCTCAAAAACTACCTCTTTAACATTTAATTCTTCCATTATTAGTGGAACTAAATCAAATATAATATCTTTGTATTTTCCATCTATATGAATTTTATTAATTGGTTGTCTAACCTTAATTTTTGCATTTTCTCTAGATGCTCTTCCAAGTTTTACAAGCTCTTTTACAAGGTCCATTCTCTTTTCAACATTTGTATCTATTAAATCTTCTTTAACTTCTGGATAATAGCTTAAATGTACTGATACTTCACCAGTTAAATTTCTATATATTTCTTCTGACAAGTAAGGTGCAAATGGAGCTGATAGCTGTGCAATGCCTACTAACACTTCAAAAGTTGTATTATACACTGCTTTTTTATCTTCAGTAAGCTCTGATACCCAGAATCTCCTTCTAGAACGTCTAATGTACCAGTTTGATAAGTCTTCATTTACGAAATCTTGTATTGCCCTTACTGCCTTATTATGGTCATATATATTCATGCTTTCTCTAACATATTTAACCAAATTATTATATTTAGAAATAATCCATCTATCAAGCTCTGGTCTATCCTTGTAATCAACAAAAAATTCCTTTGGATTTACAGAATCAGTATTTGCATATAAAGCAAAGAATGTATAAACATTTTTAACTGTTCCAAAGAACTTACTTAATACTTCTTTTAGACCATCTTCGTCAAACCTAGTTGGTGACCAAGCAGGAGAAACGTACAATAAATACCATCTTAAGGCATCTGCTCCATATTGATCAAACAATTCAAATGGATCAACAGTATTACCTTTTGATTTAGACATTTTCTTGCCAAACTTATCAAGAACTAAATCATTAACCAATACTCTTTTGTATGGTGATTTTCCTTTTATAAAAGTTGATATTGCAATTAATGAATAAAACCAACCTCTTGTTTGATCTATTCCTTCGCAAATAAAATCCGCTGGAAATAACTTCTCAAAATTTTCCTTATTTTCAAAAGGATAGTGCCATTGTGCAAATGGCATTGAACCAGAGTCAAACCAACAGTCAATAACATCCTTTACTCTTGTCATAGTACCGCCACATTCAGAACATTTAAAATGAATATTATCTACATATGGTCTGTGCAACTCAATTGTATTTTCATCAATTTCTTCAATTGCTTTTTCTGCTAATTCTTTTCTTGAACCAACACTTTCAATATGTCCACACTCACATCTCCATATTGGAAGAGGAGTACCCCAATAACGGCTTCTAGAAATTGCCCAGTCATTTAAATTTTCTAACCAGTTTCCAAACCTTTTTTCACCAACAAAATCTGGATACCATTCAACAGAATTATTATTATCTATTAATTTGTCTTTTAATTTTGTCATTGCAATGTACCAACTTGGTCTTGCATAATACAATAATGGTGTATGACATCTCCAACAGTGGGGATAGTTATGAAGTACAGATTCTTTCCTATAAAGCTTGTTATTTTCTTTTAACCATCTTAATATTGCTTGATCTGCATCCATAACAAACATTTCTGACCAAGGTGTTCCTCTGAATCTTCCTGTATCATCAACAGGATTAAGTACAGGAAGGTTGTATCTTACACCTGTGTTGTAGTCATCTTCACCAAATGCAGGAGCTGTATGAACTATACCAGTACCATCTTCAGTAGTAACATAATCAGCACATGTTACATAAAATGCTTTTTTACCTGCTGGAACTTCAACAAAAGGCATAAGTTGCTCATATTCAATTAATTCCAAATCTTTGCCTTTCATTTCTTCAAGAACTTCATATTCTTCATTTATTACTTTATCTACTAATGCTTTGGCAAGATAATATACTTCACCCTTCACATCTTCTTTATCTTTAGTTTTAATTTTTACGAAATCAACATCAGGATGAACAGTCAACGTAACATTCGATAATAATGTCAATGGAGTTGTTGTCCATGCTATAAAGTATTCATCTGCATCTTTTTTCTTAAACTTTGCATATG
>JAQVWY010000035.1 GCA_028709465.1 Tissierellia bacterium
TTTCCTGAACTTAAGAACCCACCAGTAGAAGAAAGCTTTGTACAAGAAATTCCATTTTCTCTTAAAGATGTTATCAGCTTATTAGCATCTTCATTTTGTACTATTGCAGTTATCATTTTCATAATAATTCCCTCCTATAATTAATGGTAGTGTCAAGTAGACTCTCAAAATTAAAACTTAACATTTTCAATTATATTTTTAACATCTAAAAAAATCTCTTCTATTGATCTTGAAGCATCAATAATAATAATGTTTGGATAATATTCTATTATTTTTCTATAACCTTCATAAACTAAATTGTGAAATGAAATATTTTCATTTTCAAGCCTGTCACCACCATTGATACCCAACTTTCTTTGCAAAGCTTTTTTCGGATTAATATCAAAGAATAATACTAAATCAGGCTGTAAGCCTGATGTAGCAAAATCATTTATTGTTTTTATTTCATTGATACCTAATTTTCTTCCAATTCCTTGGTAAACTAAACTTGAATATACAAATCTTTCACTAATAACTATTTTACCAGATTTTAGACATGGGATAATTTTTTCATTAACGTGCTGAGCTCTAGCAGCTGCATAAAGCAATGCTTCTGTCTTATAATCCATTTCAATATTATTCTTGTCCAAAATAATTTCTCGTATTTTTTCACTAATTGCTGTCCCGCCTGGCTCCCTAGTAAATTCTATTTCTTTCCCTTTTGATTGAAAGTAATCCCCAATCATTTTTGCCATTGTACTTTTGCCAGAACCATCAGGACCTTCTATCACTATAAATAAACCCTTCATATCATGTCTACAACTCTCAATTTATTATTTTTATCTATGCCATTAACAGCTATGCCATTTTCTAGCATAGTTTTAATATACTCAATTGTATTTTCAATAATTATTTCTCCAGGACAAACCAATGGAATTCCAGGAGGATATGGAATAATAAATTCTGCTGCCGTTTTACCGATAGATTCATCCATATCAATTAAAACATTTTTTGCGTAGAATGCTTTTCTCATTTTCATTGCATGTTCTAAATTTGGCAATGGTTCTATTTGAACTATCTCTCTTTTTTCCTTACTTTTTATTTCTTCAAAATAAATTTCTTTAATTGCATCAAATAACTTTTCTATATCTTCTGGCTCATCTGTTGCTGTAATATAACCAACAGTATACATTAAATCAGCCATTTCCATTTGTATGTTGTATTTAAACCTTAATATTTCTTGAAGCTCTGTACCAGTTATTCCAAGTTCACTCATTGAAACAACAGCTCTTGTAGGATCAAAATCATAGCATCCTTGACTTATAAGCCAATCATCCTCTAAAACATTAATTCCCATATCTCGTAATTCTTTAGTTTTTCTTTTAAATACTTCTACATTTCTTTCCAATCTATTTCGATTATTATCCATCCAATTTACAGAATTTTCAATTGATGACATAAGAATATAAGACGGAGACGTAGTTTGCAACATTCTAAGCATTGTTTCAATATTATTAATATCAACCCTGTCAGAACAAATATGCAACAATGAACCCTGTGTTAAACATGGCAATGTTTTATGTGTACTTTGAGTAACAATATCTGCACCTGAACTCTCTGCAGATATAGGTAATAAATCTTGGCAAAAATGTAAGTGTGAACCATGAGCCTCATCTATCATTAAAATTTTATCATATTTATGAACTATTTCAGCAGCTTTTTTTACATCAAAACAAATGCCATAAAATGTTGGATAAGTTAAAACAACCATCTTTATTTCAGGAGCTTTAATTAACTTCTCTTCTAATTTCTCTAAACTGATACTAAAATTCAATCCATATTTTTTATTAAATTCTGGATATATATAATCAAGTTTTAAATCCCCAAGTATACATGCATTGTACACAGATTTATGACAATCTCTTTGTACAAGTATTTTGTCACCAGGAATTGTACATGCCGTTATAGCTGATATTATTCCACAAGATGTACCATTTACTACCATATAGGATTTTTTAGAACCATATACTTTAGAAATATCTCGCTGAGCATCTTTTATAAAACCCGTAGGGTAATGCAGGTTGTCTGTTCCAATAGTTTCAGTAATATCATAATAGGCTAATTTATTACCTATTTCTTCTAATATGCCACTTTTACCTTTATGTCCTGGCATGTGAAAATTTGTATCTACTTCACTTCGATACTTCTGAATCCCTGAAATAATATTCAATTTATCCATTGTTAGTCTCCCATATAAATTTATTACTATTTTTTCGTTTGTAAAAAATAAGTTGGGATTAGTATTCATCTCCTTTTAATATATATTCATAACTGCTAATACAACAAACAATTAGCGGTATATGTTATTATAATTAATTCTATCCTTTTTTTCTTTATTCTTATTTCTCTTTTTGGAAATATTTTTTGTTGTTTGAAGTGTTTCCACTGTTAAAATTATCATAATAGAAATAACCATTAATACTATTGAAATGAGAACAATTATTTCTATCCACATAATATCACCTTCACAGTTTAATAAATACATTATATAACAGTAAGGCTTCATTGTCCAACAAAAATTCGATAATATTGTTTAATCAATGTAAATTTTTTGAATAATAAATTTAATTGAAATTACAAAATTGTTTATATTATTAGCTTTATAATAAGAATTGCAATAAAGCCAGGTATCCCTAATATACCAACTATTAGGGCTGTTATTTCATTTAAACCAATATTAACATTTGTATATTGCCCAAAAAAGTTAAACAAAATGATTAAGACTCCACCTAGCAAAGCATTAAGTATGAATTTTCCAACGATTTTAAAGGGAACTACTAAAATCCAAGACAACATAAAAATTAACATTATTCCTGCAGAATAAGCAAGTACAATTGCCATTTCTCCCAGCACAAAACAACCCCCCATTATAATTTACCCAAAATATTGGGAACAAAACTTCATATTTGAAGTTTCCTTTATAATTATTATGAAGTTGTCCAAAGTATTATGATTAATTATTTGTTATGAGAGCTTTTAATCTTATTTTAAATTAATAGTTTTATTATCAATGTTAACGTATTTTTTAAAAACATTAGGCACTTTTAAAAATTTATTAACAGCTACTGCTATAATAATGCCAATAGATGTATCTATTATTCTGTTTATTGTATACCAAAAATAATCACCATTAACTCTATGCAATATCATAATGCTTAAGAAAACTATACAACTTATTGAAACAGATTCTTTTTGTTTAAAATAAACACAAATTTCAATTAATATAGTTATACCTATGGGAATTAATACTATCAATGATTTCTCAAAAATATAAGACTCACCTATTATAAGCAATACTGCTCCTAAAAAGCCACCCATTATTGTGCCAATAATTCTAGATATCCCCTTACTATAAGTATTTTCTAATGTTGGCTGCATGCAAATTACTGCTGCTATACATGCATAAAAAGAACTACCTCTATTAACGATCTCAAAGAATAAAAGACATAAAAATACTGAAACAGATGTTTTTATATTCCTCATTCCAATTTTAGGTATATTCATTATTATTCCCTTTCTTTAATATTTTTAATATATCACGTAAAAATCATTTTACTTATGCTTTTATAAGTATTATAATATAATATGTTAAAATTACAAATATTTTTTAAAGGAGATTTATTTATAATGGAAAGAATGGTCGGTACTGTTGTTAGAGGTTTAAGAGCACCTATAATCAGCAAAGGTGATGATATAGTTCAAATAACTGTTGATACATTATTACATGCTTCTGAAATTGAAAATTTTAAAATAAAAAATAAAGACGTAATCGGTATTACAGAAGCTGTAGTAGCAAGAGCTCAAGGAAATTATGCACATATTGATGACATAGCTCAGGACATTAAAGATAAGTATGGTAATGAAACTATTGGATTAATATTCCCTATTTTAAGCCGAAATAGGTTTGCTGTATGTTTAAAAGGAATTGCAAAAGCAGCTAAAAAAATAGTTCTCATGTTTAGCTATCCTTCAGATGAAGTAGGAAATCCTATTATTGATTATGATTTATTAGATGAAAAAGGAGTTAACCCATGGACTGATGTTTTAACAGAAAAGCAGTTCAGAGAATTTTTTAAAGATACTAACCACTTATTTACTGGTGTTGACTATATAGATTACTATTCAAGCATAATTAAAGAAATGGGATCTGAAGTCGAAGTAATTTTTGCAAATAATCCATCAAGCATATTAAAATTCACAGATTGCGTTTTAACTTGTGATATTCACACAAGAAATAGAAGCAAAAGAATATTAAAAAATGCAGGAGCTAAAATTCTATATGGTCTTGATGACATCATGACTAAACCTATAGGAAACAGCGGTTATAATGAAAATTATGGATTGTTAGGTTCTAATAAAGCAAAAGAAGATTCAGTAAAATTATTCCCGAGAAACTGTCAAGACTTAGTAATAGAAATTCAAAATAAAATTAAAGAAAAAACAGGAACAACTATTGAAGTAATGGTTTACGGTGATGGAGCTTTTAAGGACCCTGTAGGTAAAATATGGGAACTTGCTGATCCAGTTGTATCTCCTGGATTTACACATGGACTTATTGGCACTCCAAATGAGTTAAAATTAAAATATCTTGCAGACAATCAATTTGGAAATCTAAAGGGAGATGAGCTGAAAGCAGCTATTTCCAATTATATAGGAAATAAATCCGATAATTTAAAAGGGAGTATGGAATCACAAGGAACTACTCCTAGAAGACTGACTGATTTATTAGGTTCCCTATGTGACTTAACTTCAGGCAGTGGTGACAAAGGAACTCCAATAATATATATCCAAGGATATTTTGATAATTATTCAAATTAATTATAAATTTTAATATTATTACTTTACAATAATTGGGGGACATTCGTTTATGACTGGTCACATATACCAACCGTCATAAAGGAGTGTCCCCATTCTTTATACAAAAGAGCATTACTATTCACTTCTAGATGACAATTCTGATTTATTTAAAGCTAAATTGATTAATCATTTTTTGCTTACATTTCCATAGCTCTTCTGATAAATCAACATAGTATTGGTGAGGATTAGTAAACCTTTTAACTTCATTCCATAAATTATCAATTTGATTTTTGCTGTACAGTTTGATTTCATCCAATGTAGGAACATCATAAACACATTCACCATTTTTAAATATTGGAACTTGCAAGTTATGAGCAAAAAATTTTGTAACTGTTTTCTTTTTCCAAGTATGAATTTCATCAAATATTACATATGGTTTTGTATCATCAATAACTTCATTAGCCAATGTTATTACATCAGCTATTGCTTTATTAGTATTTTTATCAAATAATCTCCATACTTTTTTAAATCCTGGATTAGTTACTTTTTCAGCATTTTCAGATATTTTTATTTTTGGAATAATTTTACCATTTTCTTCAATTGCAGCTAATTTATAAACGCCCCCAAAAACAGGTTCTGATTTTGCTGTAATAAGTCTTTCTCCCACACCAAATGAATTAACTTTTGCACCTTGATCTAATAAATCAGTGATTATATATTCATCTAAACTATTTGATGCAACTATTTTACAATCCTTTAAACCAGCTTCATCTAAAATTTCTCTGCATCTATTACTTAAATATGCTATGTCTCCACTATCTAATCTTACACCTTTAAGTCTTTTACCCATTGGCTCTAGAACTTTCTTTGCAACCTTTATTGCATTAGAAATTCCACTGTTAATAACATTATAAGTATCAATAAGCAAAGTGCAATCATCTGGATAATTCTCTGCATAAGCTTTAAATGCTTCATATTCACATTCAAACATTTGAATCCATGAATGTGCCATAGTTCCTAGCGCTGGAACTCCAAAAATTTCGTCAGCTAAAGTTGTTGCTGTGCCAACAACTCCACCAATATATGCAGCTCTAGCACCATATATTGCTGCGTCAAAACCTTGTGCTCTTCTTGCTCCGAATTCCATAACAGCTCTTCCCTTTGCTGCTCTTACAATTCTATTTGCTTTTGTAGCTATTAAACTTTGATGATTTATAGTTAATAAAATCATTGTTTCTAAAAGCTGTGCTTCAATAGCTTTTGCCCTGACAGTAAGCAATGGTTCATAAGGAAAAACTGGAGTTCCTTCAGGTATTGCATAAATATCTCCAGTAAATTTAAAATTCTTAAGATACTTTAAAAAATCTTCACTAAAAATTTTTCTACTTCTTAAATAACTTATATCTTCCTCAGAAAATTTTAAATTCTTAACATATTCAATAACTTGTTCAAGTCCAGCTACAATAGAAAATCCTCCCGCATCAGGATTCTTTCTATAAAACATATCAAAATACACTATGGTATCATCCATACCTTTTTCAAAATAACCGTTTGCCATTGTAAGTTCATAAAAATCCATAAGCATTGATAGATTTCTTTCTTCAAATAGTTTACTTTTCATATTTTACTCCTAATGTTTAATCATTAACACAAATCCTAATATTTAATTTAACCAATTAATATTAATTTAAAACTGTATTTTATGTATTATATTACCATAACAAGTTGTCAAAATTATACAATAATTAATTATTATTTAATAACTTTAATAAAAATTGAAGCTAATAAGGATGTCACGATATTCTTCATCTACAATTCATAATGACAGAAATGTTACGGTTATTCATAACAATGACATTTAGTTTAACCTCTTAGCTTCAATTTTATTAAGTTTATTTAGCTAGCGTTTCTTTTTGTTAAATCACCAGATATTGCCTTTGTTGGACATTTTTCTGTACAAATCATACATTGAGTACATTTATCATAATCTATCTTTGCTATATTGTTATTCACATGTATTGCATCATGGGGACAATTTTTTTCACATATTTTACATCCTATGCAACCAACCTTACAAACTTCCTTAACTGCCTTACCAAAATCTCTGTTTTCGCAATTAACAATTACATCTTGTTTTTGAGGCACAAAAGATATTACACCTTTAGGACATTCTTCAACACATTTTCCGCAAGCAGTACACTTATCCTTGTCTATTACAGCAATTCCATCTACTATTTCTATAGCATCGAATTCACATACATCAACACAATTTCCAAAGCCCAAGCAACCTCTTTCACAAGATTTGTTTCCACCTGCCACTGCAGCTGCTGCTTTACAGTCCTTTACTCCAAAATATTCATATTTCTTTGTAGCTAAGGATTCGCACCCATTACACATTACATGAGCTACTTGTTTTTCTCCTATTTGAGCTTCAACTCCCATAATTTCAGCTATCTTTTTATATCCCTCTTCATTAGAAACAGGGCAAGCATTTACTGGTGCCTCACCTGAAGCTATTGCATTTGCTAATCCATCACAACCTGGATATCCACATCCTCCGCAGTTTGCTCCCGGCAATGCATTTCTTACATCTATAACCCTTTGGTCCACTGGAACATAAAACATTTTAGAAGCCAAAGCTAATAAAACGCCACATACAACACCAATGCCACCTAATACACCAACCGCACTAACTATATACATAATCAACACCTCCCTTAAATTGATAATCCTGAGAAGCCAAGGAATGCAATAGACATCAATCCCGCAGCTACTAAAGCTATAGGTGAGCCTTTCAATGATTCTGGCACATCTGCTGAATCCACCTTTTCTCTCACACCTGCAAACAATACTATAGCTAATAAAAATCCTACAGGAGTTGCAACTGCATTAACCATTGATTCAATAAAAGTATAATCTTTTTGAATATTTAATAATACTACTCCAAGAACAGCACAGTTTGTAGTAATTAATGGCAAATAAATTCCTAATGCTTTATAAAGTCCTGGACTTGATTTTTTAAGAAACATTTCTACAAATTGTACTAATGCAGCAATAATTAATATAAAAGCTATTGTTTGTAAATATTCTATTTCAAAAGGCTTCAAAATAAAGATTTGCACTAAATAAGTTATTAATGATGACAACACAATAACAAATATAACTGCTAATCCCATTCCAGCAGCCGTATCTATTTTTTTCGATACGCCTAAAAACGGACAAATTCCTAAAAACTGAGAAAAAATAATATTATTAACAACAGAAGCTGTTATAAATAAACTAAATAAATTC
The DNA here is from genome assembly GCA_028709465.1 of Tissierellia bacterium. GTDB lineage: Bacteria > Bacillota > Clostridia > Tissierellales > Sedimentibacteraceae > Sedimentibacter. Next base: position 8,128 of record JAQVWY010000035.1, read on the forward strand.
ATTATTTAACCTCCTTAGCTTCTTTTTTTCTAATTAAATAATTTACTAAGCCAATTAATAATCCAAGGGCAATAAAAGCTCCAGGGGGTTGAATTATTATCATCATAGGTTCATAAGCATCTGGAAGTACACTAAATCCAAATAGTGTTCCATTACCTAATATTTCTCTTATTGAACTTAAAAGAGTAATAGCAAATGTATAACCCAATCCCATACCAAGTCCATCAAAAATAGAATCAACTATTCCATTTTTAAATGCAAAAGCTTCTGCCCTAGCAAGAATTATACAATTTACAACTATTAATGGAATAAACACTCCTAATGCTTGATAAAGTTCAAAAGTAAAAGCATGCATGAACATATCTATTATAGTAACGAAAGTAGCTATAATAATAACAAAAACTGGAATACGTATTTCATCAGGTATTATTTTACGCATAGCCGATATAACAATATTTGAACATGTTAATACAAATATAACAGCAACACCCATTCCTATACCGTTAAAAGCAGACGTTGTAATTGCAAGAGCAGAACACATTCCAACCAATTGAACGAATATAGGATTTTCTTTCAACAGACCATTTTTAAATATTTTAAATTTATCCATCTTCCCCTCCTATTTTTTCAAATACTTATTAAAAATACTCATAGCATTATTTACGGCACTTGTAATAGAATTTGAAGATCTAGTAGCTCCAGAAACAGCTTGTATTTCGTCATCTTTTGGATTATTTTTAGATACTTTTATTTCTATATCAGTATTTCTTCCAATAAATTGATTTTGAAAGTTTGGTTCTAATGTTTTTGTGCCAAGTCCTGCAGTTTCATCATGGGCAACTACCTTCATACCTAATATTTCACCTTCTAAAGATACACCCAAAAACATTTCCTCAGGATTTCCACCATATCCATTATCAGAACTAAAGACTCTAATACCATAACCTAATATATTACCAGACTCATCCTTACAAACTCTCAGTTCAACAAACCTTTCATTTTCAGATTTTATTTTATCTATTAATGCCTGATCCTCATACAATTCAAAAGAAATAGCTCCAGGTATAACTGCCTGTGCTACATCAGGTCCTGAACTTGCCAACTCTTCAGCTAATAGTATTCTATCTTTTGTAGCACTATTAGTAAATGCTAATACTCCAGCAGCTATTGCTGAAACTAAACATAGCATAACACCTAATTTAACAAAATTATTTTTCATTTTTAGCACCTCCGAAAAGTTTAGGAGTCACATATTTATCAATTAATGGCGTAACTATATTCATCAACAAAATTGAATAAGATACACCTTCAGGATAACCACCTAAGGTTCTAATTAACATTGTAAATATACCTGCCCCAGCGGCATATATAATTTTACCCTTATCTGTTATAGGACATGTTACATAGTCTGTTGCCATAAAAAAGGCTCCCAGAATAAGTCCTCCTCCAAAAACATGGTATAAAATTGAACCACCGCCATCAATAAATAAAGCTAATATTGCAACTGTACCAATATATACAACAGGAATAATCCATTTGATAACTCCCCTATATATTAAGTAAATACCACCAACAATTAATAATATTGATGAAGTTTCTCCTATAACACCTGGTATTCTTCCTAAAAACATGTTTAATAAACTAGGTAATTCACCTTCTGCACCTTTCATTATAGCTAAGGGTGTTGCAGAAGAAATTGCATCAGTTACAGGATCTATAAAACCTGAAGTCATATGTGTTGGCCATGATGACATTAAAAATGCTCTTCCAGCTAATGCAGGATTAATAAAATTGAATCCTATTCCACCAAAAATTTGTTTAGCTATTGCTATTGCAAATGCAGAACCTAATATTGGTATCCACCAAGGCGCATTAGGCGGCACATTAAATGCAACCAATATACCTGTTACTACTGCACTTAAATCATTTATCGTTACTTCTTTTTTCATAATTTTTTGTGTTGCTATTTCTGTTGCTACTGCTGCTGCAACAGATATTACCACCAAAACTAAAGAGTAAAACCCAAAATAAAAAATACTTGCTACCAAAGCTGGTAACAACGCGATTATTACATCCAGCATTATTTTTTGAGTAGTTTCTTCAGATCTAATATGAGGTGATGATGAAGCAATCAACCTATTTTCCATCAGATTATCCTCCTATTTAACAGCTTTTTTTCTTTTAGCTAGTATTTCTTTTTTTGCAATTCTAATTGTCTCAACTAGCGGTCTTTTTGCAGGGCAAATAAAAGAACAAGACCCACATTCAATACAATCAGCAGCATAAGTTTTTTCAGCATCATCAAATCTTTTTAATATAGCTTGTCTACTTATTAAATATGGTTGCAAATGAACTGGACACGCATCAACACATTTACCACATCTTATACAATTAGATGGTTCTGGTACATTTGCATCTTTTCTATTCAAAACAAGAATACCTGATGTTCCTTTTATAACAGGTACCTCTGTAGTAAACTGTGCTATTCCCATCATAGGACCACCGTTTAATATTTTCCCCGGTTCTTCAGAAAAACCACCGCATTGTTCTATTACATCGCTAAACAATGTTCCTAAACGTATATATAGGTTTTTGGGATTGCTAATTGCGCTTCCAGTAACTGTTGTTACTCTTTGGATTACTGGCATACCAGTTAAAATTACATTTCCAATTGTAGCGACAGTTCCAACATTATCAACTATGCATCCAACATCCATAGGAAGTCCTCCAGAAGGCACTTCCCTTCCAGTAACAGCATTTATAATTCTTTTTTCATCACCTTGCGGATATTTTGCTTCAAGTGGAGCTACTTCAATTCCCTCAATACCTTCGACTTTTTTTTGCATTTCTTCAATTGCATCTGGTTTATTTTTTTCAATTGCTATGAAACACTTTTTAACTCCTACTGCTTTCATAACAGCTCTAATTCCTAATAAAACTAAATCGGATTTTTCTACCATAATTCTATGGTCAGCAGTTAAATATGGTTCACATTCAGCACCATTTACTATAAAAGTGTCAATTTGCTTGTCCTTTGGAGGACTAAGTTTAACATGAGTAGGAAAGCCGGCTCCTCCCATACCCGTCAATCCAGCATCTTTTATAATTCCTAATATTTCATCCTTTGATAAATCTTCAATATTGCCTTTAGGATTAACCGATTCATGTACTTCAAATAAACCATCTGATTCTATTACTATACTTTTTACCTTAGAACCACCAGGTGTTTGATGTAACTCTATTCGTTTCACAGTACCAGAAATACTAGAATGAACTGGAGCAGAAACAAACGCTTTAGATTCGCCAATTTTTTGACCTACCTTCACGTGCTCTCCAACAGCAACTAATGGTTCGCATGGAGCACCAATATGTTGCGATAATGGTATTACAACATATTTAGGTTCTATTGCATCTTCAATTGGCATTTTTTCAGTTTGCTCTTTAAAATGCGGAGCATGAATACCGCCTTTAAAAGTAAACTCTTTGTCCATAAAATTCACCTCTTGTTATATTTATTTACATCTACAGTTATTACTATAAAATCAAACATATGTATTATATCAGATATTGTATTTTTTTTAAACTATTTTTTTTAAACTCCTATATTTATTTAATTTTTATCAATATATTATTTTAATTATAAGTTTTATTAATACTTAATAGTTCTAATTATTTCATAAATTTTGTTGATTATAACGTCTATAATTAGTACATAAATTTTCTATTTATTCCATAAAAAAACAACACTTAAATAAATGTTGTTATAATCAATACTAGATATTATTATTAAAACTAAATTATCTGAATATTTATTATATGAGTCTATAATAAATAATTCCATTAATTAGTTCAGACTTAACCTCACCTAATTCTCGTAATCGCTCTAAATGAGCTTGAGCTTCTCCTGCTGCAAACCATTTTTGCGAATTAGGAAAATCATTCCAATCTTTGCTTCTAATATCCCAATGTAAATTTTTAGTAACTGTTCTAACGGTTGAGCTTCCATATTTTAATAAAACATTACTTGCTTCATGCAATCTCTTTTCATGATGTTTTTTTATTTCCGCTATTCTTTCTCTATGATTTTTTACTAATAACCTGTGTGAAGAAAACAAATGCAGAACATCCATATTATATACCTTATCTAAACTTTCCATATATTTACCTAAAGAATCGCCATATCCTTCACCCCAATAAGTTATATTAGGTGTTATTTCCCCTAGGATATGGTCACCACAAAAGAGTATTTTGTGATTTTCTTCATAAAGTCCCATTAACCCTGGAGTATGACCTTGAAGATTTATAACTTTAAAATTATATTCACCAATATTAAAGCTATCCCCCTCTTCAGCTGAAATATACTTCAGTTTTTTAGAAGGTCTATATTTATATCCTGGATGTTCCTCCAAATTTAAATTATCCTTTTCTAACCCTTGAAGTACAGCTCCCTTCACAACACCAGCCCAATAAACGCCGTCTTTATCCAAAGAACTATTTAGCAACTTTCCATCTATCTTACTTATATATACTTTTACTTTATTTTCTTCAAGAAAACTTGCTAATCCAGTATGATCAGAATGCAAATGTGTTAAAAACAACAATGTTTTATTCAAATCTATATTTAATTTTTTTAATGCACCCATTAATAAATCTTTACTTTCTTTAGTGTTAAAACCTGTGTCAACAATTAAGTTTTGTTCATTAGATTTTATAATAAAACAATTAAGTGACTTCAAAGGATTGCCCTTTAAAGGAATTTCCACCAAATAAATATTTTTATAAATTTCAACCATAATTCTTCTCCAATATAATTTTTTAATTAAAATTTTAATATAGTTCTTTTATGTTTTCATCAACATATTCTTTTATCCATAACATAATATCATTGCTTTTAATATCTATACCATCTAATATTTCTTTAATTTTAGCAGTACTTAATTGAAAACTGTTTTTATCTGTTTTATGATTATAAATCAATTCACAGTCATCTAATGAATTAATGATAGTCATCATTGTAACCCCCATGCTGCCAAGAGGTGCTCTGTCAATATTGTTTCTTTCAAAAAAGCTTTCAACCATTGTACCTTTACCAAATTCTGAAACTATTTTAAAATTACCATTACATCTCTCACAGGCTTCTTTTAACATAGGTAAACCCAATCCAACCTTTCTTGTATTTCGTGTAGTATAAAAAGGATTTGTAACATTATTTAATGTTTCTTCACTCATACCTCTACCATTATCTTTAATAATGATTCTGATTATATTGTTTTTTATGCTATCTTCAATTTCAATTTCAATTAAACTGGCTTCTGCTTTAACTGAATTCATAACAATATCTAAAATATGCATTGACAATTCTTTCATTATTTTTTCCTCCAAAAAAAAGCCATTTAGGCTTTTTAATATATCTACAATTTTAAGTATTCATATATTTCAAATATAGAATTCAACTCAATGCTATTAACAGATTCTGATATATCTATAAGCTGATGAGCGTCAGAGTTTCTTAATACTTTATATTTATTAATAAGCTTTTCATCAATATGGGCCTTTTGATATATTTCAATAAAGTCAATTTCTAAATCAAATGGAATAAAACCTAATATTCCTAAAATACTGTTAGATTTTTTATTTATATGGGCAGGAACAATTATACCATTATGTTTATATACTATCTTGTTTATTTCTTCCAATGTATATTTTGAAGCATTTATAAGGAGCTTTTCTATTTGCCCAATAATTTCATCTTTAGAATTATAAATATTTTGTTCACCAAATATTTGCTTATTGTTTTTGATATTTGGGATAGATTCATATACAATATTTCCAAAAGCCTCTGCATCACTGAAATTTCTGAAATAACATAAAACATGGACTTCTTCTCTAGTCGTAACTTCTATGCCAGGTATAACTTCAAGGCCAATATTAGCCGCCACTTCTTGTAAAGCTTTCACATTTTTAGTAGAATTATGATCAGTGACAGAAATAATATTTAGACCTTTTATATATGCCATATTAACAATATTGTTTGGAGTCATATCTTTATGACCACATGGAGATAAATCTGAATGAATATGTAAATCATAATAATATTTCATTTTATTCCCATATCGTATAGTATACAAGCAATTTCATATGCAGTTTTTTCAGTTTTGAAAATAGGGATATTGAGTTCTTTAGCTTTATCTAATGTATCATTATCAACCTCCATATTTTCAACAATTATAATACAGCTTAACTCTAACAATTCGGCTACGGCTATTATATTGATATGTGTTTGTATAGTAATCCAAGCGTAATTATTTTTAGCTTTTGCCATAACAATGCTTAATAAATCACCAATGTACACACCTTCAATATGTATTTCACTTTCCACATCAACTAATAGCGTTAAATTTAATGATTTTGCTAATTCAGAACTCTTCATACTACCTCCTAAATTAATTTTTATTTTCGTTAAGCTTCGCTTTTAAAACAACACAATCATATATTTCAGCTTCATTATTATAAATATCTTCAGCTAGTGCAAGACAATTAGGCGCACCGCATGAACCACAATCTAATCCGGGGAGAGCGCTTAGAATTTCTTCAATCCTTTCAATTTTTTGGACAGCCTCCTTCATATTTACCTTTTGTCCATATGCTTCGTCTGGTGATATAATACAATCAAGCACTCCTTCTTTATAAAAATCATTAAATTTTTCTAAATCATCATTAAATAATAAATCCGGATTCGTATTATATTCAATATATTTTAATGTGTTTCGTGCTATGTAAGGGTTAACTATATTAAACGTTCCACCTACACAACCATCAACACATGTTAATGCTTCTACAAAATCAATATCAAATAGTCTTCCATTTTCGATTTCATCAAAAATATCAATTATATTATCCATTCCATTAACAGCAATATAATTAATTAAATTTGCTGCTTCCGATTGTCCCCCTGAATAAGACCATTTTATACCCTTTAAAGAAGGATTAGAAGCACACATTCCATTATCTTTTTTTACATCCTTGTATAAATCACTAAATATTGTGCTTAAAGGTATAACCCAGTCAATTAAAGATGGCTTTTTACCTAATGGATCTGAAACAGACAGCATTTTTGCTGGGCATGGAGATATATAAAAAATACCTATATCCTTGTCTTCTAAATTAAATAATTCCTTTACTTTTGTTTTAGCAAGTCTAGCTGCAATTTCCATAGGAGCCTCTAAAGAAATAAGATGCTCTATTAAAGATGGATATCTGATTTTAATTAACCTTACAATAGATGGACAGTTTGTTGATATGAAAGGCCTTATATGAATGTTTCCTTCTATTCTTTTCTTTATTGCAACAGACACTAATTCTGATGCCCAACTTTCATCATACACATAGTCAAATCCAAGTTTGAAAATTGCATTATGAACCCTACAAATTTCAGTTCCTTTGGGAAATTGCCCATACAAGGTTGTTGAAGGAATTGCTATTTTAAATTTGTAATTTTTATCTTTATGACTTTCGACTGATTCGGAAGAATACGCTTCATAAGGACATATCTTAATGCATTCACCACAATGTATACATATATTATTATCAATACTAGCTTTTCCATCTTTTAAACGAATAGCTTGTGTTGGACATTTTTTCATACAGTTAGTACAGCCTATACATTTTTCCTTATCAAACATAATGGTAAAATTCATATAAATCCCGCCTTTATATTAATATCGTAATTTTAATTACTGTTCCATTTTCACTAGATTCTATTTCAAATTCATCTGAATATCTTTTCATATTTGGCAATCCCATTCCTGCTCCAAATCCAAGTTCTCTAACACTTTCAGAAGCAGTAGAAAAGCCTTCCGTCATTGCTTTTTCTATATCTGGTATACCTGGTCCTTTATCTTCTGAAACAATTACAATTTTATCTTCATATAAATCACAATATAAGTTACCTCCATAAGAATGTATGACTATATTTATTTCAGCCTCATAAGATATTATTGCAATTTTCCTTAAAATACGTGCATCTATACCAATAGCTTTTAAATTGCTTTTAATACTGCTAGAGCTTTTTCCAGCAGCTTTAAAATCGTTTGCAGGCACATTATATGCAATTCTTTTTATTAGGCCTTTATCACTCATATCATTCTAATCCCTTCATTCCTTTTTCAAATAATAATCCACATGCTTTAAACATTATATAATCTGTAGAAAAAATAGTTAATAGATTTTCATTAGCTAAATCTATAGTTTCTTTAGACGGCAACTTTCCTCTGACTAAAACTACTATGGATATATCCATCATTTCCGCAGTCCTAATGACCTGAGGATTATTTAATCCTGTTATTAGCAATGTATCATTATTTGCATAAGCCAACACATCACTCATTAAATCGCTTGCAAAAGCATAATTAACTTCAAGATCTTCATTAAAGTTATCCGTTAAAATATTTGCATTTAAAATCTCTTTAATATCTTTAAATTTCATTTTACTGTCCCCCAAGACATAATATATAATTTTTTATAATATAGAACGTTAAATAAATAACTAATTACAAATAATTATATATTAGTTTACACCATTATTCAAGTGCAATCTAATTATTTATAAAATAACCTAATAAGATATTAAAGAAATATGTAAATATTTCCTTTATTTTATTCTTTACAAACCATTACTTTTCTATTATAATATAAAAGCATCATAAATTTGCGGTTGTGGCGGAACGGCAGACGCACTAGCTTGAGGGGCTAGCGAATGTACATTCGTGGGGGTTCAAATCCCCCCAACCGCACCAAATATTCAGCTTAAATTTCAAAGATTTATTGATATCACTAATCAATAAATCTTTGATTGCTTTTTGGATATAGCATTATTAATTATTCATTATTCCTTCAATTTCTTCAATAGTTCTGGGGGTTTCTTTAGATAGATTTATACAACCATCTTCAGTAACTAGACAGTTATCTTCTAGTCTAAAACCAATGCCCCATTCCTCACAGTAAATCCCTACATCAACGCAAAACACCATATTTGGAACAATAAGACCTGATGCATCAACTACATCATGAACATCATATCCTACATGGTGAGCTCCACCATGCCACATATACTTTCCAATTTCATCAAAACTTTTGCATAATCCTATACTTTTAAGCTGCTCATAATTATATTTTTTAATAGTTGCATCAACATCTTTCATAGGCATTCCTGGCTTAATTATACTAAACATATATTCTGATGTGTTAAAGGCACATTCATATAAAAGTTTTTGTTTTTCATTAAATTTACCATTACAAGGCCATCCCCTTGAAACGTCATTGCATTCATTATCATAACATGCACCTACGTCATTTAATATCATATCTCCAGCTTGAGCTTTACCTCTATAACCATAATAATGTATGAAAAAATTATTAGATCCAGCTGATATGATAGATGGGAATGCTGGAGATAATACTCCATGCTGAGCTAATGCATAATCAAATTCAGCTTTATATTGGTATTCATACATGCCAGGCTTTGATGATTTCATCATAGCAACAATACCAGCTCTCGTAATTTTTTGCGCTTCCTTCATAGCATCTATTTCACAGGATTTTTTTATAGTTCTTTGTGATTTAATAAGAGGGTGAAGATTTTTTAATGCAACAAAAGGATGTATCTTTTTAACTTCTGCACATAATTCATAAGCTTCATTATCTGGTTCATCTTTCGTAAATTTATCAAAATCCAAGTAAAGATTTTCATATTTGCCAGAAGACAATAATCTTGTATAGTATGACTCAAATTCTTTTAATAACTTAATATTATTTACACCTGATTTTTCTACTACTTCATCAGAACTTAATCTTTTCCCATTCCATCTTTCTGCTAATAAATCTTTAGGTAAAATGAACATAGTTTCAACAACATCATCTCCATTCACTTCTGCCATAAAAATAGTATTTTCGCTTTCAACTCCTGTCATATATACAAAGTTACGACTTGCAAAAAATGGATAATATTCATCAGCTGTTTTTCTTGGTGCATGTCCAGAAAACATTATTATTAAAGATGGTTCCTTAATTTTCATATATAATGTTTTCCTGTTTTCAATATGAAATGTATTAATCATAAATTTGTCCTTTCAATAATTGTTGTATTTTTACTTATTTATATTACCATTTATTTAAGCATTTTTCAATTAAATAATATCATTTATGTATCACATATACAAAAAATCCTGTTAATAACAGGATTTTTGTAATTAATGTTTACTACAACGGTTATTGCTTGAACATCCAGAACAACCAGCACATCCTCCATTATTAGAAGACTTTAACACTTTTTTTAATGCAATAAATACTGCAACTAAAACCAATCCAACTATTATATAATCAATCATAATATTTTCATCCCTTTAAAGTATTGTAATCTAATAGCATAATATAACTTAAATTAAGTTTACCATAGCTAACTTTTATTGTCAATACAATTAAATTTATTTATACTCTTATATATTGTGCTGATGCATATCCTATATTTCCATTATAATTTACATTATACCAATCACCATTTCTCCCTAAAATAGTTAATGTTGATCCATTAGGAGCCATTGCTATAACAGGTGAATTTAATGATGGTCCTTGGCGAATATTTAAGTAACCACTTTGCAATGTAACAGTACCTATATTTCCTTGCTGCTGATTGCCATTTTGTAAAGTACCTTGAAAATATTGAACTACAGAATTTGCTAATGCTTGACCTATTAAATCAATATTGTTTACTATCCAATTTGCATCTTCAACATTATCGTGATATGCAACCTCTACTAGTACAGATGGTGCTCTAGTTCGTGAAACCTCACCTAAATTTGTAACACCTAAGGTTCTAACCAAACTTGGATTTGGATAAATTCCCCTAAAATTATTAGCTATTATTTCAGCAAATCTCTTTCCATTTGCACTAGATGGATAGTAGAAAACAACCACTCCTCTATTTTGTCCTTCCTGACCTGGTCCAGAAGCATTTGAATGAATAGCTAAATGCAAATCATAATCACCTGCGTTAGATTCTCTGATAGATGAACCTGCAGTCATATCTGGTGTATTTCTGCCATATTGTATGCCATTAGCTTCAAGTATTGGAATCATAGCATCTGCTATTAAATTCATATAATATTCTTCACTTCCGCCAATTACAAATGGATTATACTCTTGTGTAGATGGACTTAAATATATACTAGGCATACTAACCTCCCTTTTCATAAAAATACATTATAATTCTATAATTCATTTTATGCTGATTTAATTAATCAGTTCTTACTTATTATAATTAATCTTATTTATAACTATTTTAAGTCATTAAACATATAATGATTATAAGGGTTAGTGATTGTCTTATAAAAATAATGAAAAGAGGTGAATTATGATCTACAGAACTTTAAATATTATCTATCAAAGAATATTTATATTAATTTTTGTTTTCTGTATTTTAATTGTATGTTTTTCAATTTATATAGTACATGCTAATGCAATAATTTTTATACAAATAGATGAATTTAATAATATTGAAACTAAATTAATTAATATTGATACAAATAAATACAGTATAAATATTAATTATCCTTCCACTAAAAATAAAACAGTAAATCAAGAAATTAATAATTTTATTAATTATTATATAAAAAAAACAGAAGAAGATACTAAATATTTCTTTCCTAATACTTATAATGATAAATTTAATTTAAATATTAATTATGAATGCCATAGAATAAATAAGGATATCATTTCTTTCATATTTTTAATAAAATATTCTAATAATAGTGCTTTAAATTCTATTAATATAACTACTTTAAGCTACAATTTAAAAAATGGGAAAGAAATTAATTTAAATAGTTTTTTTAAAGAAAACTCAAATTATATTGTTACACTATGTAACATGTCAAAAAAATACTTAATATGCAGCAATACCTTAGACAATAAAGTTTTACAATTTTTTATTGATGATATATCCTATATAGGAGGCAAAAGCTTTGATGGATATTCATTTTCTCCAAATTATATATCCATCTACTTTAACACTAATAAAATTTCCTATGAATATAATTTGATTTATGAAGTAAAAATTCCTTGGAAAAGTGTATCTGATTTATTAAAAAACAACGTATACTTATTAGAAGAATAATACAAAATTGTCATCCTGAACGAATGAATAAAGGTTCTTTACCAAGTTAATGATACTTTGAAAACCTTATTTTTTTCGTTTTATTCTTTTATAATAATTAAGTTTTATATTTTTTTCAAGCAAATGCCTATCTTCATTAACTATACCTCTTACAGCCATAATAATTAACAAAATATATAACCAGTTTTTATAAAAATAAAAAAGCACTAAGAAACAAACAATAAAAAAACAATTAGTCATTATCATATATCTACATACAGATATGGAATCAATTATACTATCTAAAATTGTCTTGCATATATTCCCACCATCCAAAGGTAAAATTGGAATCATATTTATTAAAGATAAGAATAAATTAATCTGTGCAAAATTATAGTATTTTGTATACTTTAATATACAAAATACTATAATATTGGAGAATGGACCTGCAAAAAATAATATATTTTTTTTATATAATTTAATATTTTCTAAATCTGCACTTAAATTGAAACCAAATAATGTTATTTTAAACCTTTGAAGTTTAATCTTTAATAAAAAAGCAGCTATTAAATGACCAAATTCATGAATAGTGAGAGCAATGACTATTGTCAAATTACCTCACGACCTACTCATTTATTTCAAATAATTTTGTTGGGTTGATAGATTCTCCATTTTCCCAAACTTCTAAATGGAGTAATTTACTTTCGTCACTTAATGCGCCTATAATGTCACCTTTGGAAATCTTATCTCCTTTTTCCACAAGTATTTCATTTATTTGCCCATATATAATTGTTTTACCATCATCTATAACTACTACGTAATTAGATAGTTTTTCATTATTGTCCACTACTGCTACTATGCCTTTTGAAATCGATTTTACAGTTTCTGTATTTGAAAGGATATCTAATCCATGGTTATAGTATGTTTTTTCACCTTTTTTTGCCATGCCATATTTCTGCATTATTTTTCCGTTCACTGGCGCTGCAAATTCGAGTTTATCTTCAGATTTTGATGTAAAAGGTATCTTATCCTTTATTGAAGCAAATACTTTTAAAAAGGTCTGTTTGATTGATGAGGGTTCCAAACTTTCATCAATTTTATTCTCTGTTGTACTAATAAATTGTTTTGAATAATCAGTATCTACTTTTTTTGCAACAATTACTGCTGCAACAAGTACTATACTAAAAAGAACCTGAATTGCTAATTTTTTATTAAAAAACTCTTTTCTTTTAATACCAAATTTTTTTTTGGTTATTCTATTCATATCATCCACCCCTTTGATATATTTTATTAATGATTACAAGCTTTATTCCTAAAATATATCAGTTTGGTGAATTGAATTTTTATAATAATTGTTAGGGTTTCAAAAGATTCTCAATCGCATAATTAAGAGAATTTTTTTCATCATTATTAATAAATTCTAAATTTATGTTCATATATTTATTGTTTTCTTCAATTATGCTTGTAATTGGTGTTGTTAACATTTTATTGAAGTCTTTTATATCTAACATCGTGCCATTAGAAGCACCTTTTTTATTATATTTATTGATAATTACCTTTATTCTTTCAACACCAAATTTTTTTGCAATTTCATATGCAGAATTAATATTCTTAATGGAAGAATAATCATTATTGTCAACTATAAAAACCCCGTAAATATCTTCAAAATTAATATAAAACCCTTGGGATAAACTATCAATATCTATAATAACCACATCATAAGCATTATTAATTTCATTTATTAACTTTTCAAAACCTTCCTTTTTTATATCTCGCAGCTTATTAGTCATACGGGGATAAGGTATAATATATAAATTTTCATTAATGCTAATTGTTGCTTGTTGCGCTGAACAAATATCATCCATAACATCTTTAACATCATATATAATATCTTCACTCTCATTGAAGTAATCAGAAATTTTTCTTTTTCCACATGATAAGTCAACAAGTAAAACTTTTTTATCTTTTTTTGAAAGTTCAATCCCAGTTTTAATTCCTATTATTGTTTGTCCTATATCATTCTTGCTAGATGTAACTAATATCACATTACCCATTTCATTCCTCCTAACAATTGATCGAGCAATTGAAAGAAAATTTAGTCTATTAATAATCTATTGCTCACCTATCGCTTATCTATTGCTATCTTTGTTTAATTTCAAATATTCTCCGATAACTTCTCTTACTATTGGCGTTGGATACCTTCCTGAACCACCTTGAAATAGTACGCAGGCAACTGCAATTTGCGGATCATCATATGGAGCAAAAGCAACATACCAAGCAAAATCATCATAGGGTTTTCCTGTTTCAGGATTTATTCCCTCCTTTTGTGCTGTCCCAGTTTTACTTCCTACCTCTACTGGAAAATTCGCATAAGGTTTTGCAGCATCGTATAAGGAAACACGTCTCATTCCTTCTTTTATAATATCCAAATGATTATAATCTTTAAGTTCAATACGTTGTTCCTCTCTGATTGGAACATAGTCGGTTTTTGAACCGTTATATTTTTCCAAATCTTTAACTACACTTATATTTCTTTTATACCCACCATTTGCAATTATAGAAGTATAATTAACCATTTGCATAACTGTGTAAGCATTACTTCCTTGCCCTATACTTATATTCAAATTATCTCCTGCATTCCACACAGCTTGATTTAAATAAGAATATTTAATAATATCTGTTAAAGGAACATTGTTATCATTAGTTTTATCTGGATTTAATTTAAGCGCTTTAAGTCCTTCATATACTTCTCCCCTTGTCATAAGCTCTTCTCTGTCAACCCAGCTTACAATTTCTTCAATCATTTCATTTTTAACACTAGCATCAATAGTAGCATTATCCTCTAAATACTTTTCTATATTTGACTCAAGGAAAAACCTCAAATAAACCCTTATACTTATTTTTTTCCCTTCAATGCTTGGAACACCGCCAGAAAATTCTTGCGGTATATCAATTTCTATTCCTGTTTTACTATTTAAACCAAGCTGGTTAGCTGTTTCAATAATATCTTCTGCATTAACCTTTACAGTATGTTTTTGATGTGTAGCTAAGTTTTCTCCCAGTACAGTAGTATAAAAATAAAAGTTGCATGAATTTTGTATTGCTTCATACATTGTTTGGTATCCATGGGATCCACCAAACATATTATAAATCCAGCAGCTAAAATTCCTATCCCCTACTTTTTCAGTACCTGCACAATATACTCTAGTATTTGGATCTACTCCTTTTTCCAATGCCGCTAATGATGTCACCATTTTAAATGTTGAACCAGGCTGAATTGCTGTTAATAAAGCAATATTATACAAAGGTTTTGGCGCAAGAGGATCTTTAGAATCATTTAATAAACTTTGCCAATCTTCGTTGGAAATACCAGTTGCAAATAAATTAGGGTCATAAGCAGGATAGTTTACCAAAGATAGTACCTCACCTGTTTTTACATCAATTGCAACTAATGAGCCTGATGTAGCATTTTTATATGCATCCCTAAATGGAAAGTTCCCCCATTCGCTTTCATAAACACCACCTGTTTGAATTAATTCTAATCCTTTCTTTAAAGCATCTTCAGAAGCTTTTTGTAATCTGCTGTCTATAGTTAAATATAAATCATCACCAGGTACAGGAGCTTGACTAGATATAGATTGTATTGTTTTTCCTACATTGTTAACCTCTACAGTTTTCTTTCCTTTTTCTCCCCTTAAATAATACTCAAAGGTTTCTTCCACTCCAGTTTTTCCTATAATATCATCTGGACTATATCCATTTTCTACAATATATTTATTTATTTCATAGTCCTGAGATATTTTACCTAAATAACCCAATATATGAGAGGCCGTCTCATACTGTGGGTAATAACGTATAGGTTCAATTTCTACATTAATTCCATCTAGCTCATATGTCCTTTCTGATATCATGGCAGCTGTTCTTTCTGAAATTCCATAACAAATATCAATCGGATGATATGATAGATAATTTGTTTTTTTGTAACGCTCTCTAATTACTAGCATATTTCTTAAATCATAATCATTTATGCTATTATCTATTTCTAAAGACTCTCTTAATATTTTAAATACCTCATGTGCAGAATAATCTTCTGCTTTTTCTTCATTTGGCAAATTATTGCTGATCCAAATTTTTTTATCTCTAATAGGTGCATATTCCCAATTCGCAATTGAAATATTAGGATTTTCATATTTCAACAATTCTAATTGGGAATAGTATTTAACATTATCATCTGTAATTAAATCATATAATATATCAAAATTTTTTACTGCTAATTCTTTAACGAAGTCATATGCAGCCGTATTTAAATCTAAATGTAACTGATTTAAATATTTATTCTTTAAAGATTCATCTATATATTCAAAAACTCCTAATTCTCCATTCTCATTAAATTCAACAGGAAGATCAGGATATACTACTTTTAACCTATCACACAAAAGACTTCCTGGCATATATTTTTGTTTACCATCTTCATAAATTGTTTGTAATAAATTATCAATTGAATGTTTCATAGTAAGAAACACAAAATCATCTTTAGCAGAAGTTGATTCTGTAATCTCTTCATATCTACTATTTAAATCTTTTTTTATATTATTAAATTCTTCATCCTGTGTAAATGAATAATTTACAATTGTAACATTATTTAACAAGTTTTTAGAATTTAAAAAGTCATAAGAAAATCTCCGCATTTTAGAACTTGAAAATAAGTTAATTAAGTATTTATTTTCTTTTACTAATAATTCACCTACTACCTTTTCAGGTTCAGTGTTTTTTAATTCATTTGATGAGAGCCATATTTTTATAGGATCAGTTTCTACTTCCTCACTCTCAACTATTTCAGCTGTATTTAATTTTGCTCGTTCAACTTCATCATCTGTTTTATCTTCGTTATTTTCTTCGCTTTTTTCCTGTGAAACAAAAACAAATACATTATCAACTAAATCAATTGGAATGTCTGGAATTTGTTTTTTCAAATTATTCATTACTAATTTTTTAGGATTAAACGCTTCTTTATAAATTACAGATTCATAATTTAACCATTCGTTAATATTAGATTTTACTAATTCAATTACTGTTTCATGTGCTGTTTTGTATGAAGTTGTATTAATTGAAGTATCAGTATTTTGGGTTAATGATTCATTAAGAGCATCACGTTTTTTTATCGCTTCAATTTCTTCATCAATATATGCAAATTTATCAAGTTCTATAGGAAAATCATCAATAAGTCTTTCACCATTTTCATCAAGTATTTTTGATAAAACATATGCAACATCATTAAACTCATCTGGATCAACCTCATCAGAATACATTTGAACAGTAAAACTTGTTTTATTATCAGCGAGAAGAACACCATTCCTGTCAAATATTTTACCCCTAGGGGCTTTAACCGGTATATCTTTTATTCTTTTAACATCAGCAATTTGCCTGTAATTTTCGCCTTCCACTATAGTTAAAACCGCCATTCTAAAACCCAATAGAATTAGAAATAAAACTATAACAATATATATAATATTAAATCTATTTTTTAAAAATTTTCTAATACCCAAAATAGTCATCCTTTCATATGTTACTATTTATAATTAAGTTTTGAAAAAAGACTAACGATAAACTTCAATACAAAAAAAGTCAAAATTGTATTTAAAACAATCTCTAATACAATTTTTCCTAATATATAATAAGAATAGTCAATTCTATATTTTAGAAAAAATAAAATAATGAAAAAAGATAAATGCATAAATATAGTGGATAATAATGTAGCCGTACCATATAGCATATAATTTTCTCTATTTAATTCTTCACTAAAAGAACCTATCAATGCACCAATCACAAAATAAATCAAAGTATATATTCCAAATATTTCTTGCAACATCATGTCATATAATAATCCAGTCAGTAAACCTAGAGAACCTCCTACTATGCCATTTGTTATCATAGAAAATATTACAAGGAGAATCAATGAAATATTAGGTATAACACCAAAAATGCTTACAAATTGATAAAGCGAAGTTTGAAATATGAAATTAATTAAAATTATAGCAATCATTGCGAATATTTTTTTCATTCTACATACCTTTCAAAAACTTAAAAATCATTTATCTATTTGTTTTTAAGATGAATACTTTATTAAGCTTTGTAAAATCTACGGCTGGTTTTATAATAATTTTATGGGTTGATGCATCTGTAGTTTGAACAAACTCAATTACCTTACCAATAAATAAATCAGGCAAATACACTTCACCTATCCCAGAGGTAACAATAGAATCTCCTATAGAAGCAATAGATTTGCTATTAAAAAAATATCCTGATACATCACCGCTTATGCTTCCTTGCAATATTCCACTTTCATCATTATTAATGTCTCTGAAACTAATTTTACATGATTCATCAAGTAAGGTGATAACTTTAGACCAATTAGAACCAGTTTCAGTAATTAAACCTACTAAACCAATTTGAACTATTCCATCATCAGTTTCAACCCCATAAATAACAATATCATTCTTATTTATACCGTCATTTTCTCCCTTATCAACAGTAAATTTACTAAACCAATTAGAGTTATCTAACGCAATAACCTGGCCAATTTCATAATCATAAGTTAAATTCTTTTTTATTGTATATTCATTTTCTAGTGCTTCAGATTTATTTACAATGTTTTCTAACACTCTTACTTGCTCCTGAAGCTCATGAACAGTTTCAGTAAGCATAATATTTTCCTCTTTCATTTTTACAATTTCATGTACAGAATAAAAAGAATTTGTAAGTGTTTGTCCTATGTTAAATGATATTTTTTGCAAACTAGAAATGAAGTCCCCAAAAAACCCGCCATTCGTTGTTTTTATTCTACCAACAGATGTCAGGCCGATTAAAACAATTAAAATAAAAATAGTAATAAAAAATAGAAACCTTTTAAAATATTTATTAATAAAATTCATTTTTACTCCGTATTATAAATCTTCGCAAATTTTACCAGCACCTAATACTACACAGTGTAATGGGTTATCTGCAATATGAACTTTTAATCCTGATTGTTCTTCTATATAAATATCGAGACCTTTCAATAATGCTCCACCACCTGTTAAATAAATACCATTGGTATATAAATCTGCTGCTAATTCAGGGGGAGTTTTTTCAAGTACTCTTTTTATTGCATTAACGATATTATTGACAGTTTCTAAAATAGATTCTCTTATTTCTTCATGTGTGACAGTTATACATAAAGGAAGCCCAGAAACAATATCTCTGCCTCTTATCTCCATTGATTTTTGAAATTTTATGGCTTCTATTTTTACTTCATTATCTTCATTATCTTCATTATCTTCATTATCTTTATTATCTTTATTATCTTCATTATCTTCATCTACAATATTATTCTCTTTATCTTTCTTTATTTTTTTAACATTTTCTATATTAGAATAATATT
>JAQVWY010000120.1 GCA_028709465.1 Tissierellia bacterium
TTTTCCCTAAAGATGCAAATGGATATGAAATAAGCGATGCGTCATTGAGAAAAGCCCTACAGGAGTGGAAGGAAAACAAGCCTGTATTCAACAAGCCTGAATTGAGATAGCAAACTAAAATAATTATTACACTAAACTAAGAAATGGAAAGTTTTCACTTAAAAAAAATACGAATAAAAGCGATCAAAAATTGCTAAACAGAATAATATAATAATAAAAGAATTAAACAAATAATACCATGACAAAATCAACATGCGAAGCAATAAAAAACGAAAAACGATATGTAATTTACCAAGACCAAAAATGCGAACTCCTTGGAATATCAGATGGTGCTGGAACTTTGAACACGGGAGGATTAGCATTTTGTATTATTATGCCTGACGGGTCTGTTAAAAATGTGCAAGATTCGGACTGCCGATTTCTATAATCATCTATATGAGCAAAAAATTAAACGAAACAATCAATGACAAAATTTAAAATAGGGGATAAATTTATACCCCGCATGCCTAATACTTATGATATCGTTAAACTGAGAAGATATTGGAATTGCACTTATACAGTTCGCGCTATTAACAATGAATGGGTAATTGCCCGCGAAAATGGACTTATATTTCATGTTGACTGGTGCGAAAAGGTGGAGGAACATATCTCCGCTGTCGGTAAAACGATAGACTGGGAGCAAAGGAGGTATGAAATCGCTAAGGACTTTATGACCGCACAGATTAACAGCCTTTATTCGAGTCTCAAATCAAAAGGCAAAGAATGGAGTTATATAGATGAGGCACGATACGCCGTTAATGCCGCAGATATACTCATTAAACAACTCCAAAAATCACTCGAAAAATAGAATAAGAATAATTTAAGTCTAAAAACAATGCAAACAATAGAATTAAACAAAAGGGTAGCCTCAATAGAGGTGGCGGATGACAAAATCATCATCAATCTTGAGCAAAAATATATTCCTCAAGACGGGGAGTATTTTTACGTGAAGACAAAAACAAATTCTGAATTTATAGGAATCAAAAGGAAAGGGGAATATATAACATCTCGTTATTATTCATATGATATAAAGTATTCGGCGATTTGTAGTGGTGAAGGCAGGGTTAGTAATGATAACCTAATAGAGGAAATCCGTCCTGCAACAAAAGAAGAAAGAGAATTACTTAATAAAGCCTTAGAGGCACGAGGAAAAAAATGGAACCCCGAAACTAAGCAAATAGAGGAATTACCTAAAATTGGAGATTTCTGCATATTTTGGGGGTATGACAAAAGAATGGCAAAATGTGGGGTATTACGGAGAATAGATTCACATAATCATTATCCTTATAGTATGCATTATGGCGTATATTACAAAAATTGCATTCCCTTTCAATCCGTTGAACACTTTAAAGGGTTTATCAATGAAACTTAAATACGAAGCAAATATCCCACAAAGAATAAAACGCTACTTTATGGGCTATACCACTTTAAACGAGGAATGGTGGTATAATTTGAGTTTGAATAAGTGGGAAAATGATAAATCTCCACTATATAGCTACTGTACTCATGCTCCTTGTAATAGCATAAAAGCATTCCGAAGAAAACTCAAAAAAGCCCCTTTAGGGGTAGAATTTGTACTTGTGAATAGATATAGTAATCACAATGTAAAGGGTATAGGTGGTGGTATTAATAAAAACTTAATATAAAAAATTATGAAATCAATAATAAGAAAGAATGACCAACCGGAAGAAAATAAAATGCCTTGGCTTGGTAAGAGAATATCTGGGGGCTCAATAGTATTCTTTATTACCCTCAAAAAGGGCGTGTGTATATGGAGTGATGACGACCTTGCAATTGGAGGCTACGGAGAAAACTGGGATATGACGCAGTTTAGAAAATTCAACGGAGAAGTAATTCTAAAAAATGATTAATTATGGCATGGGATAATGCGCCCATAGGGCATACTTGTAAGTTAATAGATAGTATTATATCAGATATAGAAAATGTACGTTCTGATAATGCTACATTGAGAGATTGGGGAAATGGACTTTATGAAGAAAATGAAGAACTTAAAAACCAAGTATATGATTTAGAGAAAAAAATTGAAGATTTAGAATCTGAATTAGAATTAATTGTTGCCGAAAATAGAGATTATGAATCAGAATGCCAATCTCTTTCTGAAGAAGTAGATAGACTTAGTAGCAATTTATATTAAAAAGATTATGTTTACACAAGCCGTATCAATGAAATGTACTCAAGAGCAGTACGAGAGCGATTTAAAACAACCCCTTTTAGAGATGGGGTATGAAGAGCAAGACGTGGCTAATTGGGATAAATACCCAATACTTACTAATAACTTAAACGATGAAATTGGTATTATTAGTAATATCGAACATTATAGGAAATATAACAGTTCTCGTTATTTCATCAATCACTATAACCCCGAACTTTTTTTAGCTTTAGCAGCTATGACAAAAATAAAAGACGCTACAGGCGGTGAAATTGGAGGTAAAGGTGAGTGGATAGTAAGTAGTAATAATAAGTTTGAAAAACTTCATAAAAAGATGTTTATCTACTATAATTGGCGCAAAGCAACAAAAGAAGAACTAATTAATAAATTTACAAATAAAATGGAAGAAAAACAAGATTTAAGAGAATCGCTACAATCAGGAGATATTGTAGAATTTAACAATGGCAATATAGGGATTGTCATCGACACTCGGATGGGGAAATTGATACAATTTAAAAACAGTTACACAGAAGCAACTAACTTTGATGAGAACTTAAAGGCAGTTAGACCAATTTATGACATTATTAAAATTCGAAGGATATCTCAGGGCATGCAAATACTCCCTACATTTTGGAAAGATGCTCCTGTAATTTGGGAACGAAAAGAACCTAAAGAGATAACACTTGACGAATTGATTAAAGAAGCGGGGTATGAGAAAGGTGAAGTCAAAATAAAAGTTGAATAATGGAAGCAATAGCACCTCAAATGTTTTTAGTTATATTTGTGGCCGTAGTATTTGGGTCGATTGCTGTAATACTATATGATATAATAGATTCTGAAAATAATTAAAAAAGCCTCAGTGGTGAAATAAATGCAATTTTGATGGAGTTTTTAGACAAGTATGGGGATTTAGATATAGACGTAAGTGTATGTTTTGATAAATATAGTACTATCGGTACGAGTAAACCCCATACACATTCCGTATCAACAGACATAGAGGTTCATATTTAAAACAAAAAATACAATGGAAATAAAATGTAGAGGAGAAGGTTGCTCCCATAAAAACAAATGTAAAAGGTATCTATGCAAAGATAATAACATACAAACTTGGTTTGCAAGTTCACCCCTATATAGTGATGGCACTTGCCGCTTTTTTGCACAAGCCTCAGAAGAAGAAATTTATCAGTATAAAGTGGTAATATTCAATTCGGATAGAGCGTATAAAATAGGAGTTCTTGACCATATATTGGGCGGTAAATACTACGATGAATATGGTGGAGCATGGAATAGAATAATACCCTTTGAATCAGTAGAACAATACTTATATTTGATAGATAATGAAGGAAATTAAAATATTCTTAGAAGAAGGACAAAATGTATTTTTTACCTCTGACTTACACTTGGGACATGAAAATGTAATTAGCTTTTGTAAAAGACCATTTAAGAGCGTGGGGCAAATGAATCAGCAGTTAATAGAGAAATGGAACAATACAGTCAAACCCCAAGATATAGTATTTCAACTTGGGGACTTCATTTGGAGAGGGAAGTCGGGGCAGATACCCGAAATACAATCGGAACTAAGCGGTAAAATTTACAACATACAGGGCAATCATGATAAGCATTCTTACTTTGGAAGTAGTGATTACTATGATATAATAACCTTGAAAATAAAAGATGGGGTAGATATTTTTAAATTCATACTTAGCCATTACCCGCTTATGACTTGGGCTGGAAGGGATAAGGGGATAATAAACATACATGGGCATTTGCATTTATTCCCCGATATGGACAAGCCACATTCAGACCACCATTTACCCTTGCACCCGAATCAATATGATGCGGGAGTAGATAATAATGAATATAAACCAGTAGATTACAAAACAATACTTAAAAAAACAAATTATGGGATGGGGAACTGAATTTAACTCAAGTATTTATATCAGCGGGGAAATATTAGATACTAAAGATAACGCAGAGAATTTCAAGGATACCCTTGTAGATAACATAAAAGAAGCAAGGACATTGCTATTGATGCTCGTTGCCTCTTCGCCTAAGGAGATAACCGAGAAAGATGAAGACCCGCTTTGGAATGTTAAACTAAAAGCGGAAGATTGTGTTGAGGAGATAATAAGCAACACCTTTAAACTCACGCAAGTCAATATGCTCTTAGAAAGATTTGAGGAAGATGGTTTTAAGCCTAAGGTATTATGATTGAAAAAATAATATCATTGCTATATGCAATAGGTGCTATATGTTTTTTCATACTAATAGCATTAGTAATAATCTTATTCATGGTTATCCCATTGACAATAGCCTTTGGGATAGCCTTCACTTTAAATTCAATAATATGATATATGTAATAATTACACTTATATTTGGGCTGTTGCTCTATAAGATTAGGGCAATGAAAAGTAAACCCCGATATAAGGACTTAAAGCAAATGGAGCAAGATGAGATGCGGCAAGTGGTGTTTGATGCCATAGAGCAAGTATTCGGGGTGAAGAAAGATGACCCCAAATTAAGGGATAGCCAAGATAACTTCTACCTTGACTTGCGTAAGATAATTTTCCATAACCTCTACCCACATTATGGCACATTGACAGAAGTGGGGCAACTACTCGGGAAGAAGCACCCCGCAGTATTGAACGCCATACGCAGATATGGCGAACACTATAATACCGACAAGTATTTCAAGCAGAAAGCAGATGCGGTAAATTTAATAATCAAAAAACAACTGAATGAAAAAAGCTAATTTTATATTAATACTATCTTTGATAATAGGACTATTCACCGTTGGCATAAGAGCGGAATATATGTATCATAAGAATAAAGAATACATAGAAAATATAGAGCTCTTGATGATGGATTTAATAGTTACCGATTCAAATAGGGTAGACATAAAAGTTTATCAATGGCACTTATTGATAGATGCTATCATAGAAAAGGAATCACGGGGCAAGGAAGATGCCGTTGGAAAGACTAATGATATAGGGGTATTGCAGATAACACCGATATATGTTGAGGAGGTCAACAGGATATTAGGGGAACAAAAATACACCCTGAAAGACCGATATGACAAATATAAGTCAATAGAGATGTTCAATATAATGAATGATAGATATAACCCAGATAAATGTTTTAATAAAGCCATACAACTACACAACCCCAAAGCACCAAGAAGTTACAGGCTTGACATACTTGAAAATTATTATCGCTTATTAAAAGACAATAAAACAATTTGGTAGATTAAAATAATTTGCTTAACTTTGCATCGGATTTGTGTGATTTGTGTTTTTCATGGTAATTAATGGGAGTAAGGGGTTGTCTTAGGATAACCCCTTATTTTATTCTGAAATAATACCCTATGGTTATGCTTGGCTGTAATCCTTGCGGGGTGATTGACATACCACCCATTACTCCCCAACCGCTATTGTTCTGCTTGGTTTGTATTATTGTTCTCTCTATGGTTTTATTGAATAACGAAATCGAATCCAGTCGGGGTTTATATCCACTAACCCAAGCATGATAGCTACTATCCCTATACTCTACTTGTGTTCGGGGTATTTCCACAAATAGGGTATCGTTTATCTTTTATGGTGTCGGGATTAGCCAACCTCATCGTTTCTATGAATTTCTCTTCGGCAAAACTTATCGGGGATGAAATGCGTATAGTATCGTAAATTTCAATTTCCGTTACCGAATTAACGACTATCTCCCTCTTGGACGATAACTTATACCCCAAAAGGAAAGAGCCCACTAAAAGGGCTAAAAACAGCGTTATTTGTAATCCGTGTTTCATGCGTTAAACTCATGGAATTTTTTGCCAGAATCATAAATATCAAAATGCAACCACGAAACACCCCCCTCAACCCTATGGTTCACTGGCAGTAAATCTTGGTTCAGTTCTATCAGTCTTCGGGTTTGTTCCGCAGTCATCCCCTCAATTGAAATATCCACAGCCTTACCAAGGCAATGTGCAGATAAGTAAATTTGGTTTTTCTCCGTTTTAGATTTGACCAAGTCGCAAAGGTTACACCTCAAACCTCGCTGTGTCATATTGCCGCCCCAAGAATAGTTATTAATAACCATAGGGAGCTTTATAATATCGGCACGTAAGATAAGTAATGATTTTAGCAAATTGGGGTCAAGGAAAATCCAAGACCCTTGCCCAAACCGTTGGTATGTATGTGGGCATACCAATTCTTTAATATCAAAATAATCAGTAATCATCACCTATTTTCACCCCCGTTTGTTTTTCTATCTTATCTTCCATAAATTCCTTCAATATACGGAATATCTTATGGTCGGTAATCTTTGCCATATTCTCAAGGATAGACCACGCCTCAAATCCCACTATCAACCATGCCACAATCCTATGCAGTTCTATAATATGAAACTCTGTATCCATTGAGTACAATAGCATGATGAATAGAGTGACAAAAAACAACTTAAATAGTGTTTTCCAAAGTTTGCTACTCTTTATGCCTTTCTTTTGCACCAATGCAGATATTATCCCCGTTGCAAAATCGAGTAATACCGCCCCTACGGCAA